>JABSQK010000216.1 GCA_013215875.1 Lentisphaeria bacterium | reverse complement strand
CATATAAATGTACTTAAGGATTTTTTTTGGCCATAGATCTTTAAATGGGGTGTATTCACCAAATGGCACAATGTGAATCTTTGAATATTTGTCGATGACTCTTCCTGCTTCATCAAAATATATTGCTGAGTTGTATTGGCGGTAATCATCGATGAGTAGCCCTTTGGTGCCATCACGTAATTCCCTGCGAACAGTTCCAATGATCATTGGACATTCCACCCTATTAAATATCTCTCTCATTAAAGGCTCACCTGGCCTTAAAGCACGTGGCAGGGCAGTTTCCGGCCAAATGATCAAATCCGGTTTTTCATCCGCGGCCATAAATGTCAGTTCCTTGTAAGTCTCTTCTGACAGTTTGAGATTTTCCAATGCCTTTTTTGGATTGGAGTTATACATTTGCTCCAGTGGAATGTTTCCTTGAATCAGTGCCACACGAATATTTTCAGACGATTCCCAGGTATGCACTGGAACAACAAAGAGGGCAACTAAAATAAGCAAAGGCAGACACTGCTTCTTATTGAAAAAACGCTCCGGGTGATTCTTCTTTTTAATCAGATAAATATTTCGCAGAATCAAAAATAGGTTGAGATTTACAAAAACAATTATAAAGCTAAGGCCATAGATTCCGGTAAAACTGACAATCGAAATTAAGCGGGGGTATGCCCATAAGCAAGCGCCTAATTGATTCCATGGCAGTCCTGTAAAAATAATGGATCTAACCGATTCCATGCAGACCCAGATCGCCGCAGAAAGCCCGCAAAAAAAGATCACTTTGCCAATCGTAAACGTATCCGGATAGAGCGGCTCTTTGGCATTTTTAGGTGCCAGGTCTTTTAGTTTACCGTAGTCTAAATTAAACAGCAGTCGGGTCGTCAGGAAATTCCAGCTTGCAGTTAGAAATGAATAGGCCAGGGCAAGACCAAATGAACTTCCGGGGAATACTTCGTTGAGCCAGGCGAAACAACTGACAAAATGCCCAAAGCCAAAAAAGTAGCCTTTCCAGAAGCTGCCGGGACCGAGAAAGTAACTGATCCACAAAATCGGGATAAGAGCGATGAAGGAGTAAAACGGGAAATTGATCGGGTAAAAGATGATCGATACTGCCAAACCGGCAATGAAACACAGTACAGCTTCGCGCAGTTTAGTGCCAAATTTTAATCGACTGGCCAGATTGCCCGAACGTTTCGAGCGAGATTCTGCATCCCCGCGAGCTGGCATTATTCAACTATTTTATTTAAGGGATATTCCACGATTCCCTCTGCGCCCAGTTCTTTCAGCTGTGGTATTAATTCGCGTACAACAGTTTCTTCGATAATTGTACTTAGCGCCACCCACTCATCATCAACAAGCGATGAAATGGTTGGGTTACGCAATGCAGGCAGCTGGTCGATGATTTCCTGCATGTTGTCTTTTCGTACATTCATCATCAGGCCGACTTTACTTTCTGCATCGAGCACAGCTGTGAGCAGCAGGGCAATGTTTTCGATTTTAGAGCGTTTCCGTTCATCGGCCCAGGCTTCTTTGCTGGCGATAAAACGCGTTGTGGAGGTGCACAAAGTATCGATGATCTTTAAGTTATTTGCCCGCAGGGACGAACCCGTTTCGGTAATTTCCACAATCGCATCCGCAAGTTTGGGTGGTTTCACTTCCGTTGCACCCCAGCTAAATTCCACATTTGCAGTTACGCCATTTTCTTCGAGATAGCGAGTGGTCATACCAACTGCTTCTGTGGCAATGCGTTTGCCTTCAAGGTCTTTCACACTGCTAATATCAGAATCTTCAGGAACTGCCAAAACCCAGCTCAATGGCTTGCGGCCGACTTTCCCGTAGATCAATTCACTGACTTCCACGACATCTGCACCGCTTTCGACGATCCAGTCATAACCTGTGAGCCCACAGTCCAAAATACCTTCGCCTACATAGCGTGCCATTTCCTGGGCTCGGATCAATGTGCATTCGATTTCTTCATCATCGATGCTTGGATAATATGAACGACTGCTAATGGAAATATTCCAGCCAGCCTTCTGAAAGATGGCTGCTGTACTTTCCTGCAAACTGCCCTTGGGTATACCTAATTGTAAAAGTGGCATGAAAACTCCTTACTTCTTATAGACCGTATCAGGGTCAAATATCTTTTCACCAATGGTGATTAATTCATCATTCTCTACTTTTCGAAAGAAACATGTCCGGTGACCTGTATGACAGGCCGCACCACCGACTTGCTCCACCTTAAAAACAACTGTGTCATTGTCACAGTCAATATAAATTTCTTTTATCTTTTGTACATTGCCCGATTCTTCGCCTTTTTTCCATAGTTTTGAACGTGAGCGTGACCAATAGGTGGCATTGCCTGTTTCGAGGCTGTGTTTCCACGCATCTTCATTGATATAGGCCAGCATGAGTACATCGCCACTATCAAAATCCTGCGCAATCGCCGGTATCAGTCCGTCATCACTTTTACTAAAATCGAGTTCAATCATTAATTAAAATACCTGAATAATACATTTTTTCATCGTTTCTAAAAGGCGACAAATATATCCCAAAACTCGCAGAACGCTATTGCCTAGGCTGTTTTTTTATATGCGGGAGATATATAGGATTTTATGCGATATTACTTTATTCATTGAGCTCAAGACCTATAGTGTGAAAGTAGTGAGAAAAGGATACCATGGATTACATAAATAAAGCAAAAGAAGTTATCGATATAGAGATTCGCGGCCTCGAAGCCTTAAAAGAGAATCTCGATGAAAGTTTTGAGCGCTTACTGGATCTCTGCCGCGAAACGATGAAGAATCACGGCAAACTAGTGATCTGTGGCGTCGGCAAAAGCGGTCATATCGGCCTTAAAATTGCCGCAACACTTGCAAGCACAGGTACCCAATCGGTATTTCTACATCCCGTAGAGGCCATGCATGGCGACCTTGGCGTTCTGTCTGATCGTGATCTGTTAATTGCTATGAGTTATTCGGGAGAGACGGAAGAATTGCTGCAGGTGATTCCCGCCGCAAAACGATTGAATGTACCCATCGTCGGAATTTGCTCGGACCCAGAATCGCAACTCGCTGAGTACGCAGATTTTATCGTTAATATAAAAGTACCAGAAGAAGCCTGCCCGTTTAACCTTGCACCCACAAGCTCAACAACCGCGATGTTAGCATTCGGCGATGCCTTGGCCATGGTGCTTATGCAGGTGAATAAATTCTCTATGGATGATTATTCAAAGCTCCACCCTGCCGGAGCAATTGGTAGAAGCATTACAATGACGGTTGCAGACATCATGCGAAGTGAAGAACGTACCCCACTTGTGAAGGCAGATCTGCAAGTGAAAGACGCACTTATGAAAATGACCCAATGCCGCTCAGGCTCGGTAGTCATTGTCGACGACGATGGCAAATTGCTTGGTGTATTTACAGACGGCGATTTCCGCCGATGCATGCAGGAAAATAAAGAGCTCATGGATGAGTCCCTGTCAGCAGTAATGACAAAAAATCCGATTTCACTGAACGCTTCCGAGATGGCAGTTTCATTGTTGAAATTGCTCGAAGAACGCGAGATAGATGATATTCCCGTGGTTGATGATGCAAATAAAGTACTGGGGTTGATCGATATTCAGGATCTGCCAAAATTTAAGTTGATGTAAGGTATTTTCGGGCTTTTTGGAAAATTGGAAAACAGCTTATATTCACAGGCGGCATCTGGTTTTTAGGGACTTTTGTACTATAGTATTTAAACTGTAAGGGACTATGGAATGAAACAAACACTATTGCTATTATTTAGCTGTCTGCTGCTCAATGCACAAATAAAATTCGATTCGCCGACTCTGGAATTTGATACCAAACCAGGACAGAAAAAGGTTGATGCAAAATACAATTTTAAGAATGTAGGTGACTACACTGTTACCATAAAAAAAATCAAACCCACCTGTGGTTGCACAACAGCCAAACTGGATAAAAAAACCTATAAACCAGGTGAATCAGGTACAATTGCCGCGACAATTAATGTTCCTGACCGCGGCGGGCGCTTAGCAAAAAGCATCCGAATAACAACCGATGATAAAGATAAGAAGAAGATAAAGCTTACACTGGTTTTACATATACCTAAATATGTCGATGTATCACCAAAATATATTTCATGGGAACATAAAGGAGCGAAAGTAAGCAAGACCATCTCCATTAAGGTTCTTCATAAAACTGCGATTCATATAAAGAAAGTACACTCAAGTAACCCAAACTGGATTGTTAAGCTGGAGACTGTTACAAAAGGAAAAGAATATAAAATTACAATAACCCCTCCAACTACAGAAAAATCAGTCCGGACATCACTCTCGATTGAATCGGATTTCCCCACAGTAAAACCACTGGTATTTAGTGCCAGTGCAAGAGTCAAACCCAAACCATACGTACCAAAGAAGAAAAACTGGTTTCAAAACCTATTCTAAAATACGAGTCGTATTCTAAAGAACATGCTTGTTTGATTCCATTGGATTATTCAAACACACTTTTCCAGGTTTTACCATCAAAAACTTCCAGAATATTTGTTTTCAATCTTTTTCCTTCAATTTTGACTCTGCTGGGCATATTGAGAAATCGCTGCGCTATGTATTTTATATAGTGGCGTAAGCGGTGATTGTAGCACAGTCTTTACGTCCTGATTTTTTTGATCCTATTTTGTTCGTCTACAAAATGGAGGACAAGAAAATGGATCATGAAAAAGAGAAGTACTGGTGTAAATTAATCGAGCAT
>JABSQK010000215.1 GCA_013215875.1 Lentisphaeria bacterium | reverse complement strand
ATTCCTGCGATCGCACCTTCCTTATTCATACGCTTGGAGAAAATTCCCATAATAATAACTGGAAAGAAACTCGATGCGGCAAATCCGAAAGCAAAGCCAACCACTTCCGCAACAAAACCAGGTGGGTTAATGCCAAACCATCCGGCAATACACACGGCGACTACCGCGGCAGATCGTGCATACAGTAATTCCTGCTTATCCGAGATATCCGGCTTTAAGACCTTTTTAATTAAGTCATGCGAGATGGATGTGGATATCACCAGCAATAATCCGGCTGCGGTCGATAGTGCTGCAGCAAGTCCACCAGCAGCAACTAGCGCAATGACCCATTTAGGTAAGTTGGCTATTTCCGGGTTTGCCAAAACAATGATATCTCTGTCGATAAAAATTTCATTTGCGTTGTCGGTAACTTCATTCGATGGAACAACCTGTCCATGCTTTCCACGAACGATTTTATCCCCTTCCTTTTTCACTTTCCATTTTCCCTTAACCACAGGAAGATGTTTACCATCTCCACCAACATATTGCATCTTGCCATCACCATTTTTATCGACCCAGCCAAGCAGGCCAGTTTTTTCCCAGTCATAGAACCATTGGTATGTGCCATCTGCATTCAAAGTGGCATACTCTTTCCCGGCAAGATCCTTACCATTTACTTTGTTGATCATATTAAGACGGGCAAAGGCTGCAACTGCGGGTGCTGTTGTATAAAGAATGGCAATAAAGAATAGAGCATATCCGGCAGATATACGCGCATCTTTCACCCGTGGAACTGTGAAGAAACGAATAATTACATGGGGTAAGCCAGCTGTACCCACCATCAAGGCAAGGGTATAAAGGAACATATTAAATGTTTGTGTTCCGGTAAATTCATTCGGTTCAGAATATTTTGGAAAACCCAGGTCCTTATGTATTTGGTCGAGTTTTTCAATGACATTTACTTCTTCGCCCGTGAGGTTCATTCCCAACGCGAGCTGTGGTATGTAGTTGCCAGTGAGATTAAATGCGATGAAAATTGCCGGTACGGTAAACGCGAAAATCAAAACGCAGTACTGGGCCACCTGGGTATAAGTTATACCTTTCATTCCGCCAAGAACGGCATAAAAGAAAACAATCCCCATACCAATAAATACGCCAAGATTGATATCGACTTCCAGAAAACGTGAGAAGACCACGCCTACTCCGCGCATCTGTCCAGCAACATAAGTAAAGGAAATAAAGATCGCACAAACTAGCGCCACTACACGGGCAGTATTAGAGTAATAACGCGCACCAACAAAGTCGGGCACGGTAAATTTACCAAATTTTCTGAGGTATGGAGCGAGGCACAATGCCAATAGCACATAGCCACCTGTCCAGCCCATAAGGAAAACTGAACCGCCATATCCTTGAGAGGCAATTAATCCCGCCATACCCATGAAAGATGCGGCACTCATCCAGTCTGCTGCTGTAGCTAAACCATTCGCCAGAGGCGATACACCGCCGCCGGCAATATAAAATTCTTTTGCCGATTTAGCTTTCGACCAAATGGCAATACCAATGTATACAGCGAAGGAAACACCGACAAATATATAAGTCCAGGTTCTCTGTTCCATTATTTAGACTCCTCATTATCAGATGAGTCTACCTTGCTTTCGTCGGTAGAGACTTCCTCTGTCGTATCATCGACAGCCACTTCACCTTCATCAAAACCGTATTTTTTATCCAGTTTGTTCATTAGAAATGTGTAGGTAAAAATAAGTACTACGAAGACATATATAGAGCCCTGTTGAGCAAACCAGAATCCCAGTTTAAGGCCCATAAATTTGTAATTATTTAATTGCTCAGCAAAAATTATTGCAGCACCATATGAAACGCAAAACCAGATTGCCAGTAGGCTAAAAAGGTAGGTAAGATTTTGTTTCCAATACGCTTTTCTTTTATCTTCATCCATTTGTAAACTCCAGTTGTTTAAAGGGGTATAAGTTGAAACCTTTAATGCAATAGTCAAACCATCTCGATGGATTTACTACAGATAATTAAATAAATTGCCAAATCTGCCGATAACTTTTATATACGGTGGTGCGAAGAAGAATGGACTTTTACAGAGTAAGCGGTGATTGTTTTACAGTCTTGCTTTAATTCTGCGTGTTTTTTTCGTTACGTATTTTTGCCCATTCATCCGGCAGGAGCTCATGTATTCTGTTTGCCGGATGACTCATGATTCGTCGTAAGACATCTTCTAGAT
>JABSQK010000214.1 GCA_013215875.1 Lentisphaeria bacterium | reverse complement strand
GTCATCTTCCACATCATCAATCGCCAGCCAGACTGTCAGCACGTCTGTGCCATGCACACTTTCCCAGTAGCTATTGTCCTGGTGCCAGTGAACGATTTTCTCATCCCGAGCAACTTTGATAAACATGCTTGAGTAAACGAGAATTAAGTTCGGGCCTAAAAGAAGTTCCACTGCATCAAGCAGTTTTGGGTTTATACAGGTTTTCAACCACAGGGCTTCAGTTGTATGCGGCTCTCCATAATAATTTGGCAGGCCTTTGAAAGATGCCAGTATTGCTAGATCGAGCCCGTGTTGCATGGCAGCGACCTGCTCAGCATTAAACAGATCTGGAAATAAACAGTAGCCTGCTGCCGGGTATTCTGATGGATCTGTATTTATCATATTTATTAGAGAAAATTAGTGGGTTAATATATAACTTTTATGATCGCGTTCGGAGACCCCGACCTACTATTTAATCAATGTCGAATTTCAACCAAATTCAGAAACCGTATTGTGCCTGCCATCCGGGCCGAAGGCCTGCCAGGCGGTATTGAAATAGCATTTCTGTTCTTCGGTCATCATATCAAATGCGTCTTGATTTGGGCGCCAGTGATTTTGGTCGGCGTAGATTGCGGCCCGGTCATTGTATTTGTAAAACAAGCCATAGCGCGGTGTATCATTCTGCCAAGAATTCGCTCCGTGGGCAAGGGTTTCTGTAAAGATAACAGCCGAGCCTTTTGGCGTAGAAATACATTTTACCAGAGGCCCATTTAAATCAAACAATTCCTCACGATCTTCCTGGGGAACTCTAAAGTCTGATTTGTGCGAACCTGGAATGCAGGCGAAGCCACCATCTTCGGCAGAAACATCCTGCAAGGCGAAGGATACCACTGTTAAACCCGTGTAGATTTGATCGTTACTTACATTATAGCGAAAGTTCACACTGCCGCCGCGAAAGCCACCATGAATTTCAAATGGCGGGCAGCCCTTGGTGCGTGTGTAGCTGTAGGCACATTCGAGGCGCAGGGTAGGGTCAATGATTGCTTTCATAATCGGAATGATTTTTTCGTTATCAATTAAGTCAATAAACGGTTGTCCCACATCCAGTAATTTATCCGCATGAAACCAGGTACCCTTGGGATCGTAGCCATTTGGGGTCTTCTCTCGGGGGATCATCCGTTCTTTAATTTTCTCTATGGCCAGGGCACAATCAGCGTCACTGATTACATCCTCGATCAGCAAATAACCCTGGAGGTCAAATAAGTATTTTTCACGTTCGGTCATTACAGTCACCGTTTTTATTTAAGTAAGTACTAGTTCTGATTTTATCAGCTGTGAGGGGTTTTTCAATGATAACATATTATTTTTTCTGATATACGATCTGTCGCAGCTTCCTTTTTCTAAGGGCTTGTAATCATATGGATCAACCTTACAATTGGAGCTGATATAAACAAAACTTTTTAATTATAAAAATGTACGAGGTAATATAAATGGAACGTAGTGCTCTTGGCGTTGACATGTTTCAACGCGATGAAATGTTACAGCAACGAATTGCAACGATTGAATCCTATATCTACCGCGAGAGTATTGATCTGAACGATATCCGCTGCAGCGAATCTGTGGGAACCCCGGAAATTGAAAGCCGCTTTGATGTATCTGAGGCAAAGCCGTCGTTTAATGATAAGAACTGGCGTAAAATAAAAGCCGGTGATGCCTGGGGCAAGAAGCCTGATTCTCTCGCCTGGTTTAGAATTCCATTTACAATCCCAAAAGAGTTTGCCGGCAAGACTTTAGACATATGGATAGATGTTGGTGGTATGGGCAGTGGCGGCTTCCGTTCGGAATGCCTGGCCTATGTCGATGGAAAAATAAAGCAGGGCATCGACCGCAATCACTTTCACCTGCGTCTTTGCGAGAAAGCGACCGCCGGTAAAAAGCATTTGCTTGCGGTGGAGGCATTCACTGGTGTTCATTTAACAAATCATTCTTTTGTTGCTGTGAAACTCATGGTGGTGGATCCCGCGACTCAAGATTTGTATTATGATGCAAAGGTTGCTTACGATGGCATGAAGCGCATGGATGAGAACAGTCGCGAGCGGGCTCGCCTGGAGGATGTGCTGAACGAAACATTTCATTTAATTGATATGTCATTTGCAGATGTACCGCTTTCCGAAGGCGAAATCTACGGCAACCCATATAAATTTATCATACCGAACTTTGACAATCATTATACAACGAGTGATGCGTTCTATGAAAGCGTAGAAAAAGCGGGTCGTTATTTAAAGCGCGAGTTTTATTCGAAGCACAAAAGCCCCACTGCCGATGAAAAAGTAGTTATGGTGGGACATGCGCATATTGATGTGGCGTGGCTCTGGCGCCTGGCCCACAGCCGCAAGAAATGCGGCCGGACATTTTCTACAGTACTTGAACTGATGGATCGCTATCCAGACTTCAACTTTTTTCAGAGCCAGCCTTTGCTCTATCAGTATACCAAGGAAAACTATCCAGAACTTTATAAACGTATAAAAGAACGTGTTAAAGATAAACGCTGGGAAGCCAATGGCGCCGCATGGGTGGAGATGGATACAAATGTGCCATCTGGTGAATCTCTGGTACGACAATTCCTTTTTGGCAAACGTTTTTTAAAAGAGGAATTTGGTTATGACTCACGGGTGATGTGGCTG
>JABSQK010000213.1 GCA_013215875.1 Lentisphaeria bacterium | reverse complement strand
CTCCGATGCCTGGTTGCAGAAAATAAATGACATGCTTGGACGTATGCACGAACTGGCAGTCGAAGCAAATGACGGAACAAAAACCTCAACAGACATCGTAAACATACAAACAGAATTCACCCAGCTACAAGCGGAAATCACTCGTGTGACGTCGCGCAATACCGCGGCAGCGAAATTCAATGGTCTCTACCTCTTTCGTGGAGGAAATGGCCAGGCAGTCGTCGCAGGAGATGCTGTAGGATCTGGATCAATCAATATTCAAATTGGTGCTGATGTAGGCCAGATAGTGACACTCACTGTGGCTGACCTGCAAGTATCCAGTACAGCGGATATTGGTACTGTTTCAACATATACATACAGTGCAGACAACACAGTAAGTGCATCATTGCACGCAGCTGTGCAGTGGGGCTCAGTAATTGATCAAACCTCCCTGTCTGTTACTGAAGGTAATGCAATCGGAAAAATCTCAAAAGCGATAGATCATGTCGCTAATACTCGCGCTTCCTTAGGTGCCCAGCAAAACCGACTGGACCAAACAAGGCAAGGCTTGATCGGTTATGAAGATAACCTGCGTGCTGCGGAAAGTAAGATCCGCGACGTGGATGTTGCATCGGAATCGACGGAATTCGCACGATTCCAAATTCTGCAACAGATCAGTAATGCCATGTTGGCTCAAGCGAACCAGTTACCACAGGCTGCTCTCCAGCTCCTCGGATAGAACTCCAGTCGGTTACTAAAAGCAGAGGGATCCAGCCCTCTGCTTTTTTCGTTTTAAATGTTGCGCAGTTCATCCTTCACGACTTTTCCGGATGGGTCTTCCGGCAAATCATCAATACATAAAGACTACTTATGGTAGGGATGTTTGTGTTTAATGCATTCAGCGCGATATATTTGTTCGACTAATATCACTCTGGCCATGCGATGAGGAAAGGTAAGTTTTGAGAGAGACAACTCTGCATCTGCACGATCGTAAAGTAGCTGTCCATGTCCGCTGGCACCGCCAATAACAAGTATCAAAGGGCTTTGATTGTTTTCGATTTCTTTGAATAAAAAATTTGAAAAGTTCTGTGAGTCGTAGACTGTTCCTTTCTCTGTAAGTAAAATAACTTTTGCGGCGATTTTTTTTTCCAGGGCAATTATTTTTTTTAGAACATCTTTTGCTTCCAGTTCTCTGTTTTCATCATGCGCCTTTGTCTCATGAATACTTAGCTTTAGTTTTATTCGTTTGAGGTATTCAGCTTCCATGGATAGTGAATTGTTATCGGTATTTTTCCCAACAGCGATGATGTGTAGGTCACGCATTATTTAAGCAATTTTTTAAGATTTTTTACATAGGCCGGGTTTAAGGGGTAATTTAATTTTTGGCAGCGTAAAACACATGTCCAGGCCATCTCATAATTCTTTTTCTGGCTATAGACAAAGGACAATTTTTCCCAACTTGCTGCCAGTTCTGGTTTCAATTTGACTGCTTGCTGGTAAAGTTTTAATTTTTGCTCCAAATTGGAATTTAAGTTGCCAAGGTTGTACCAGACCTCAGCAAACTCCGGGTTTATTTCAAGCGCTGTTCTATATGTGATCGCTGCCATATCAGAATTTTTCTGTAAGGTATAAACAATGCCCAGGTTATTCCAGGCCTCCGCATCGCACTTATTAATAGACAGGGATAACCTCAACAGACGCAAACTTTGATCCAATGATCCTTTTTTTCGGAATACATCTCCTAATGGACTCAGATAGGTCGCAATGGTCTGCTTTTTTGTAAGGGTTTTCAGGTAGAATGTTTTTGCCTTTTCTGTTTCTTTCCATTTTGTCATTTTACGATAATCTTCGTTCTTCAATAGTTTGCCCTTTTGAGTTCCTTCTACATTTAAGTACAAAACATCGGTGATATAACGGATAAAGATGTGCTCGGGTATACAGGCACTTAGAAAAGGTATTTTTAAGCGTTCAGCGAGAATCAGGTACAATGCTGTTATGGAACTACAGCGGCCTTTTTTGCTATCAATGATTTTATGCACAAGGAAGTCTTCATCGTAAGGCTCTTTGATGTTAATTATTTTTTGTTTATCAAAGATGAAGTCATTGAATATTTTAATATTTTGAATGCGACTCTTTGTCAATTTTCCACTTAATTCTTTTGCCCAATCATCAAATATTTTTCGGTATTTACCAATATCCAATTCTGGATCATACAACTTAGAAATGAGCAATAAGGCCTCTTCAAAATTTATTTCATTTTCTTTTTTTCGTAAAAGAGTTTTCATTTCAGCAAAATATTTTTCAAAGTCCGGATTAAATTTTCCGGCTTTAATCAACCCTTTCTCAGCCAGCTGGGCAATGATCAGTTCCTGCTTATTACTAAGGGCCAGCCTGGGTACGGGATAGCTTGAAAATTGCTGACTCAATTTTTTACTTTCCAAACGTATGCGATTGAATAATATTCCGGTATTTATGGACGGGATTTTTTCCTGCATCATCTGAATGAGACTGTGGACAATTAGAAAACCAAAGAGACTGAATTTATTATCTTTAACTTTCAAATCTTCAGAGATTATACTTTTCGAGACATTGAAGTACTTGGACATAGAAATTTGTGAATTATCAAATTTGATTTCCACTGCCGGGTCGGTGGTGATTGATGAATGAAGAATTGTCAGGTTTTCAGGCAGGGTAATCACCTCTTCCAGCTTCTGGCTGTAGCAAACATCGGACAATAGGAGTGTCTGCGGAAAGGCTTTGGCATTTTTGATAAACTCTTTTATATGCAATTTTCTCTTTCCCGGCATTTGCAGATAGTAATCTTTATCATGGTGAGTGCCAAGATAAAATACAAGGGAGCTATCTTTGGGAAGACTGGCTAATTTCTTAAAGAAATCAGTCAGAGCCCCAGGGCTTGGGTCTTTTAAATAATGAATATTTTCTTCGGGAATATGATACCATGTTTTAAATGCAGTGCTGAGCATTTTCGCAGAATTATCCCAGCCTTCAAGTTTATACCGATACCAGGGAAAATCATTTACAACAAGTGCAGCAAAATGCAAATCGGGAGAAATATATCTATCGGGGGCATGGCTCTGTTTCCAAACTTGCACCGCAGAATGATCTATCTCTGGAAGGGATTGGCACGATACAGTTATCAGAAGAAAGAGTAAAAAAAGCCGATTTATCCACTTTCTAAGAAACATTTATCTCCCGCTTTAGCGCCTCATGCTTCGGGCACCGGCACGCTGAATAGCACGCATGGATCTTAAGATAGACTTCGACATTATTTTTTTGCGAAGCGTGGTGGCTTTTTTAGCAGCCTCTTCCACACGTTGTTTATCAAAATCAGTCTCTTCGCCAATTTTGGTTTTATCCACAAGTTTACTATGAAGTTCTGCTTCTTTTTTTGCAGCAACCAGGTAGTCTTTCATAATTGTGCTGTTTTTGGGTTGCATCTTAATTTTCTTTTGGTAAACAAGTACAGGACCTTGCTCCAGGGTAATTTCCTTCACAACCTCTTTTTCCTTAAAGAGGAATTTTTTTCGAGTAACGCTTTTTACGATTCCACTTTTTACTTCCAGCACCGCTGATTTTACCGACTCATTGCTTTTTTCCAAAGCACAGATAAAACGAGCAGGTTTATCCTTTTCTGCTTTCAAAACAAATTTTGCACCATCGCTTACACCGTAGTCAATCGTGAGTTCACCCCGGTTCACACTGATATCTGTATAACTGTTTTGCAGACCCTCATGCACAATTGCGGTAATTTCTGTGCCTGCCTTAATTGAGGCGACATTCAGAGTTTTACCTTCTACCGATTTGTCACCAAACGTAAAACGGCTGGATGCAAATATTTCACCCTTTTCGCATTTGAACTTATTTTCACGGCTGCCTTTTTTGGCAGCTGCTTTTTCATCATCACCGGAATCTTCAAATACCACTACGAAACGTGTTCCAAGAGCACCACAGATAGATGTAGGGGTTTCAACCTGAAGTTTGTTGCCCTTAGGGAAGTCATCGAGTTTAATCGATACTGTACCTTCCTCAAGCTTAAGAATTTTCAACTTGGGGTTTTTCAGGTCCTGGATAATGGTTAATTTTGTGCGGGGCATTAAGCGAAATGTATTCTTTGGCGACATTTCGAGATCTGCGGTAGATTTGCGACCTGTCTTGATTGTCGTGCCAAATTTATATTCGCTATTTATCGTAACGGATATGAATTTTCCGTCTTTTAATACTTTTACGTCTTTTTTGCCGCCTATGCCGGTTAGTTTAAAACTATCCTCTGCGACTAAAGACAAAGATATACATATTAATATTATACCCCGTAACATAATCCGTTCCTTGCAAATTTATTTAGTGAAGCTTAAAGCTCTTCACTGCCATCCTGCGAGCCCTTAATGGTCTCATCGATGGCTTTGATTTCATTTACCTGTTTGCCTGTTACACCAAACTGCTTCTTAAGGAAGTCAGATAGATCGTCCAGTATAGGAGAACCATCCATATCCTTCAGTTTCGATATAAGGATTAAGTTAACCAGTATTTTACGTTCTGCAACTTCCAGTTTACTTATTGGGTGTTTATCTTTTGAAAGCTCATATAAGCCTTTATTCAATCCATTGCCTTTTTCGATTGCCGCATCAATATCAATAATCTTATCGAATTCTTTCATTAATACAATAACGATTAGTTCAGTCAGGTATTCACCAAGGGTCAATTCTGCATTCTTTTTCTTGGCATCTGCATACGCAGCCTTAATTTCACTACTTGATCCTTTAAGGTAGGCAGACATGGCAGGAAAAAACTTGCCTTTCATTTCGCTGGTTAATTTCTGTCCATAAAGGTCGATTTGATTCTTTATGAGCTTTTCCAGTTCCGGTACTTGCTTCAATCCTTCATCGACGAAATGATTTGCCCAAACATCTTTATTTTCATCATACATTGCTATAATTTGCTCAGGCTGAGAGGCGAGCTTGTTGACGACTGCTTCACCTTGTTCTGCCATACGTGCCGGGGCGAATTCTTTGCTAAGATGCGAAAATACAAATGATGTATATGCGATAACAATGATGGCAATAACAACCCAAACCCCAATGAAAATTTTCACTTTTGATTTCAGGCTGTTATTTTCGGACTCGATAATTTCCAATAATGCGGATAGATCTTTACTCATTTTATTTTCCTCCCTTGGCACTGACATTTTCTTTGGGTGCCTCAACGACTGCATCTTGTTTACCAAGATTTGGAATTAATTCATATTTGACTCGATCCAGCAGGCCATCGAGGAATTCATCGAATATTGCTTCGCGCTCAACAGCTGTGATTTTTCTGCCTTTTGTTAATTGATCTGCACGGCCTTGAAAAACCTTTAGAAAAGGCGCGATTTTGGCAATTTGCATTTCTCCCTGCTCGTAAATTTTATCATAAAAGTGAGCTTTTGCGGTGACGAGTTCTGTTTCTAGTTTTTTATCAGACAACTCGGGAAAGATTTCAACAAGGTCATTAAGAGACTTTGCCATGGCTTCTATGATCACTTGGAAAATCTGTTCTTTCAAATTATTTTCTGCATGATTTTGCAAATTTTTGATCATCGCTTCACCTGCAGAGGCAAATTCACTGGAACGATCATTAAATTTCTTTGCAACCAGTTCGGAAAACTCAGGCAACGCCTTATCGGTAACTTCTTTTTGGAACCTTTCAAGCGCGGGTTTAAGTCTGTCATGACCATGCTGTACTACGGACCTGACGGCAGCATCCATTTCCTTGTCATCAACATTCGACATTTTAGCCGTACTGGAAGGATTCTGTACCACTTCAAGTAGATTTGCGGGTTCTAAATTTTCCGCATAGCTCTTATACCTGTCATATATTCCATACAATCTCATAAGAAACGAGAAAATCAGTGCCAAAACAACGATGATCCCTATGTAGTTAACGACTCTTATTTGATTGTTTATACTTTTGTTTTCGCTGTATAGAGAGGTGATTTTCTCTATTTGTAGTTCCTGCTGCAAATCATCTTCGTTTGACATAGCTCAACTCCTTTTTGTTCGAGCACTGCATAATACATCTTATGTTATATGAAAAATTAATAGATTACGCAAGTCTTTTGCCAAAAGTATTCGGAATTGAAAAAATATATAATTTTAAGTTTATAAGGGGCCACCCACTTTAGCCTCATTCCCCATGGATTTCACCAATTTGTACTCAAATTACTTCATATAAAAAAATATTTTATTTTCGAGAATTAAATTAATTTAATCTGGGATTATTTCTTTTTATTCATTTTTCTAAAAATCCGGTCTTTTTTGACGAGTTTTTTAGCAGCATCTGTGGAAATCTGTAGTATTTTGCGAATTTCGGATTTGGGAATCTTTTTTATTTTCATGTCCTTGAGCAATACGACTTTTTCATTTTCATTATCTGATAAAACCATCGCATCAAATCGAGTATCATTTATCAATCTAATATGTTCATTTGGGAACCACATACGAAGTGCTTTCTCTGAAACTTCGGACGCTTGAACCTTGAGTGAAATAGGAATGCTATCTTCGCCTTCTATGCGAAGTTTAATTTTATATTTCCCAGCCGGCAGACCGTTATAGGTCTTTGCTTTTGATTGCAAATCTTTGCCTTCTTTCAATGGGCTCATCAACTTATTGTTTATGTATACTTGTGCATTGTAGGGTAAAACGACAAGTCTGATTGCACCTAAGTTTGATACGAGCTCGACAGACTTGGAAACTGCCCCTCCCCCAATATTCAATGTAAATTTGCTAACAGCAAAACCTTTCAAAAGTGCTATGAATTCCTGCTCTCCTTCACCTATGGAGGCCTTCTCATAAATGAGAGGCGTCACTCCCAGATTTTGTGAACCATGCTTAATACTTGCCCCTACAGGTGTTGATTCGAAAATGAGATATTTTGGATCCTGCACTAATTCGACAGTTATTTTAGTTCCTTCATTAGGCACCTTCAACTCAAGCTCCTGTCTTTCATATCCTTTTAAGCGCAGGCTAAATTTATGAGGGCCATTTGCGAGATGTTGAACAATTAATGGCGTTTTCCCTTTTCGATCACCTTTTTCGTATACCTCTGCTCCGGATGGGTTCGACTCAATCCAGCAATAAAATGCTTTTTTATTTTCTGCATTTAGCAATATCGACAATGAAAGTAGTAAAATAAATCTCATCTATTGTGACCTTATGCTTTTTTAATCAATTGCGCTTCTTTTATATCAAAATTCTCTTCAAATAGATTTGCCAATTCCATACAAAACTCCAATACACTATCATCAAAATACAATATTTCACCATTTTGTACAGCAAGAGATTCAATTCTGGCCATTAAACACTTGTGGCGGCCATTTTTTTCAGGTTCAAGAATATCGAATGTTTTTCTGGACCAGCCCTGAACATATAGCACTAATGCATATTTTTCGCAGCATTCGCGGATCAAGCGTTCGAGCTTTTCATCGTTGTCTTCTGTATGTGTTTTTACCATTATTTTTTGGCTTTCTTATTTTCTTTTTCGAGTATTTTGAGAATGGGCAAGGCTTCTTCATAGTCTTCCTCACTTATATACTCAAGAAATAGTTTACCCAGAAGGTGATCCATTTCGTGCTGAATACAACGTGCAAGCAGTCCCCCGCAACGATAGTTATGGCGTTTTTCATCCAGCCCCGTATATTCAAGATCCAGGAGTTCGGGCCGTGAAACCCCGCCTGTTACATCTGGAATGGACAGACATCCTTCCACTATTTCACTGTGATTTTTTGAAAAGTT
>JABSQK010000212.1 GCA_013215875.1 Lentisphaeria bacterium | reverse complement strand
TGAAAAATCGAGCCAGAGGCTGCGAGGCCCAGTGAAAATGAGCGCGTTCGGAGAACCCGACCTACTGAATAGATGATGTGGATGAGCGGATGTAAAAATGATCGCGTTCGGAGAACCCGACCTACTGAATAGATGATATGGATGAGCGGTTGTGAAAAAAATCGCGCTCGGAGAACCCGACCTACTGATCACCGGAATGTGAATCAACTTCATTAGCATCGCTCGTAAAATAAAAAAGCCCTTCCTAGTGGAAGGGCCTTAAATATTTTTTAACTGACTTTGGGTCAGGTTATTTTGCTTCGATAACTGCTTGGGCTGCTGCAAGGCGTGCGATTGGTACGCGGTATGGTGAACAACTTACGTAGTTCATACCTGCGCGGATGCAAAACTTAACAGACTCAAGTTCACCACCATGCTCACCACAAATACCAATCTTCAGATTTGGTTTTGTACTGCGGCCTTTGGCAATACCAATTTCAACAAGCTGGCCAACACCATCTTGGTCGAGTGACTGGAATGGATCGTCAGCGAATACACCGGCTTTTCTCTCATCAACATAATCTGGAAGGAAACGGCCAGCATCATCACGGGACAGTCCCATACATGTTTGTGTAAGGTCGTTTGTTCCAAATGAGAAGAACTCAGCATGTTCAGCAACCTTGTCTGCAGTAAGTGCAGCACGAGGAATTTCGATCATGGTACCGATCAGATATGGAACTTCTTCTTTAGTCAGTCCATTTTCTGATAGAATTTTTTCTGCTACTTTGCGTGCTCTGTCACCGAGGATTTGTAATTCTTTGGCGTGCATAACAAGCGGAATCATAATTTCTGGATTCACTTCCTGGCCTGCTTTTTTGACATTGCATGCTGCTTCAACTATTGCCCGAACCTGCATATCGAGGATTTCAGGATAGGTAATTGCTAAACGACAACCGCGATGACCCAGCATTGGGTTAAACTCAAACAGTGATTCAACACGACTTTTAACTGACTCATATGAAACAGAAAGCGTTTCAGCAAGTTTTCTCTGTGCTTCTTCACCGTGTGGTACAAACTCATGCAGTGGTGGATCGATCAAACGGATGGTTACCGGACGGCCGTCCATAACTTTGAAGAGACCTTCAAAGTCACCGCGCTGGAATGGCAATAATTTACCAAGCGCTTCAATACGCACGTCTTCTTCTTCAGCGAGGATCATTTCCTGGATCGCATCGATACGTTCTTGTGATTCGAAGAACATGTGTTCTGTACGACAGAGTCCAATACCTTCAGCACCCATCTCGATGGCTTTTTGCGCATCAGCAGGTGTATCGGCATTTGTACGCACATTGATTTCGCGCACTTCATCTGCCCAGCTCATAAGAACTTCGAATTCTTCCGGCATCGTTGGGTCGATCAATGACAGATCGCCAGCGAGTACATCACCAGTGGAACCATCAAGGGTGATAAAATCACCTTCTTTAATGACCGTATCTAATCCTTTGATTCTCATTTCTTTTGCATCGTAATCGAGACTCAGAGTATCGCAACCAACGATACAGCACTTCGCCCAGCCACGTGCAACAACTGCTGCATGGGATGTTTTACCACCCGTCTGAGTAAGGATACCTTTTGCGGCAGCCATACCAGCAACGTCTTCAGGACTTGTTTCTTTACGAACAAGAATAACACGTTCGCCGCGTTCTTTTGCTTCTTCAGCAGCAGCAGCAGAGAAATAAACCTGGCCAGCAGCAGCACCCGGTACCGCATTGATACCTGTGGTAAGGTAAGCTGCTTTGCGTTCATCGGCAGGAATCGATGGATCGATTTCTGGATAGAACAAACGCTCGATATCTTCAGGAACAATACGACTGATTGCTTCTTCTTTGGTGATAAGGCCTTCGTTAACCATTTCCACAGCGATGCGGAATGTTGCAACAGGTGTGCGTTTTCCACGGCGTGTTTGCAGCATAAATAGTTCACCTTCTTGAATGGTAAACTCAGTGTCCTGCATGTCTGTGTAATGCTTTTCAAGTAATTCACGCGCTTCTACAAGTTTACCATAGGCTGCCGGGTCGGCTGCTTGAAGGTCTTCAAGTTTAACCGGTGTACGAATACCAGCAACAACATCTTCACCTTGTGCATTAAACAGGTAATCACCATAAAAGATATTTTCACCAGTGGATGGGTCGCGGGTAAATGCAACACCAGAACCGGAATTATCACCCGTATTACCAAATACCATTGCTTGAATATTTACACCAGTACCAATCGCTTCTGCATCTGTGAATTTTTCAATCTTGCGATATGTGACAGCTTTGTCAGCCATCCAAGAATTAAATACAGCATCGATTGCAAGAACCAATTGTTCTTGTGGATCCTGTGGAAAATCTGAGCCAGAGAGTTCTTTGTATTTTGCTTTGAGGATAACGCAAACTTCTTCAAGTTCTTCAGCATTCATATCTGTATCGGCAACTTCTTCGCCTTCTGCAACGCCTAAACGTGGACCTGTTTTTTCATGTTTATGACGTTCGAATTCGCCTTCAAATTCGTCTTTGCTCAGACCCATTGCAGTGGAACCAAACATTTGGATAAAGCGACGGTAGGAGTCGTATGCAAAACGTGGATTACCCGTTTTGTTGGCAAGACCTTTTACAGAAATATCAGTCAGACCCAGATTGAGGATTGTTTCCATCATACCCGGCATAGAAATAGCTGCACCAGAACGTACAGAAACGAGTAAAGGATTTTCTGCATCGCCAAGTTTCATATTGCGATTTTTTTCAAGCTGTGCAAGTTTTTCAAAAACCTGGTCTTTCATGCCTTCTGGGTAAACTTTTCCTGCATCGTAGTATGCTTTACAAGCAATTGTTGTAATTGTGAATCCTGGAGGGACCGGCAAACCAATATCGGCCATGTTCGCAAGCCCTGCACCTTTACCACCCAGTATGGGTTTCAATTCGGAGTTACCTTCTGTTTCTCCGCTACCGAAATAATAGACATATTTCTCTGACATAATTACCTTCTTATTTTTTCTGTTTCGACTGTCATTCAGTCACAAATTATTCTGTCTCTTAAGGGTCTTACCTTGTGAGACACTATCACGCGCTCGTTAAATCTGCTATACTCTCGGCAGATCGTAGCGCTCATCTTTTGTTGGCAGTTCGCTGTGCCCCATGAGGAATTGATCCACATTTCGAGCACACTCACGGCCTTCGGAAATGGCCCAGACAACCAATGATTGTCCACGGCGCATATCACCAGCAGCAAAAACACCTGGAACATTGCAGGACTGGTAATCACTGTCACAGTGCACATTTCCACGTGCATCGAGTTCCAGGCCAAGTTCTTCAATCATGCCACCAGTTTCAGGACCGAGAAAACCCATTGCCAATAGAACCATTTCAACTGGCCATGCTTTCTCAGTACCTTCAAGTTCAACCATGTTCGGACGCCCACCGTCGGGATCCGGAACAAATTCTATTTCCACCGTAAGCAATTCTTTCAAATTGCCATTTTCGTCCCCACGAAATTCTTTTGTTGAGATTGCAAATTCCCTGTAGCGGCCCATTTCATTGTGTGATGTGGACTTGCGTAACTTCATGGGCCAATAGGGCCACGGCTGGCCATCGGGCCGATCCACAGGCGGCTTAGGGAATAATTCAAAATTGTTTACAGAGCGTGCACCATGACGAACAGATGTACCGATGCAGTCACTTCCTGTATCACCACCACCGATAACAATAACATTCTTACCTTTGGCGTGAATGACTTCTTCGTGAGGGCGGCCATCATGGCGAACATAAGATGCATGATCACCATCTACATCATCTCCGGCTACACGCATATTATTTTGCGAGAGAAAATCCATAGCGGCATATACACCGTTTAGATCACTACCTGGAATGGGTAATCCGCGTGCTTTGGTAGCACCACCGGTTAAAATAGTGGCATCGTTTTCTTCTTTGATCTTCTTGATATCGTATTTGGGATCTTCACCAACATGGGCATTGGTAATAAAGCTAATGCCTTCTTCAGTCATCAAGTCGACTCGGCGCTGAACGACGGATTTGGCAAGTTTGAAATCTGGAATGCCATAGCGAACCAGTCCGCCAATACGGCTGGCACGTTCGTAAACTGTGACGCTGTGTCCAGCACGATTTAATTGCATTGCAGTCGCAAGGCCAGCTGGTCCCGAACCAATGACAGCAATTGTCTTGCCTGTGCGCGTTTCCGGTGGTTCGGCTTTAATCCAGCCCTCAGCAAAGGCATGTTCAATTATAGTTTTTTCAACTTCTTCAATTGTTACAGCCGGTTCATTGATTCCAAGTACACATGCTTCTTCGCAAGGTGCAGGACAAATACGGCCAGTAAATTCCGGAAAGTTGTTGGTGCTCAATAAACGCTTGACTGCTTCTTGCCAATCACCACGGTAGACCAGGTCGTTCCAGTCGGGAATAATATTTCCTAGCGGGCAACCGATATGGCAAAACGGTATTCCGCAATCCATGCAGCGACTCGCCTGTTCCTGAAGTTTTTCATCTGGAAAATCTTCATACATTTCGTCGTAGTTCTGAATGCGCTCTTCGATCGGTTTCTTTTTCGGAAGTTCACGCTCATATTTCATGAATCCATCAATCTGTCCCATCGGATCCTCCTTTTTGTTCAAGGGCGCGCTTATAATCACTTGGCATCACCTTAACAAATGTCTTGAGACTTTCGCCCCAATTATCCAGAATCTTTTTTGCTACCGGGCTATCGGTATATTCAAAATGCTTTTCAATGCTTTCGCAAAGTTCTGTGGCATCTTCTGCACTGATGGTATCTATTTCGACCATTTCCATATTTAGATTGTGTTTGACAAAGTCGCCTGTTTTATCATAGACATAGGCAATGCCTCCACTCATACCGGCAGCAAAATTACGGCCCGTTTCGCCTAGAATAATTGCCCGGCCACCGGTCATGTATTCGCAGCCGTGGTCACCTATACCTTCAATGACAGCTACAGCACCGGAGTTACGCACACAAAAGCGTTCGCCACCAATACCTCTCACATAAATTTGTCCGGCTGTCGCACCATAGAGTGCTACATTCCCGATGATGATATTTTCTTCGGCAAGAAATGTGGCATTTTCAGATGGACGCACGCTGACTTTTCCGCCGGATAAACCTTTGCAGAAATAGTCATTTGCATCGCCACGGATATGGAATGTTAATCCGCTTGCCCCAAAAGCACAAAAGCTCTGTCCCGCCGATCCACGTGTGGTAACGACTATGCTATCTTCCGGTAATCCCTTTGCGCCAAAACGGCGTGAGATTTCAGCGCTTAACATGGTACCGACAGTACGTTGAGTATTGACTATCTTCTGTTTGATCTCAACTTTTTCGCCAGCTTCCAGAGCAGGCATAACTTTCTCAATTAATTCATTATCCAAGGCATTTTGGATGCCATGGTCCTGCTCCTGAGTCTTATACATCTGAGTACCTTCGGCAACATCAGGTTTAGCAAGTATGCGACTAAAATCGAGTCCTTCGGATTTCCAGTGTTTGTTTTTTATCGCTTCGTTTACTTCCAGGCAATCGACCTGGCCGACCATTTCATTGATCGTTCTAAAACCGAGCTTGGCCATAATGGCGCGCATTTCTTCAGCGATAAAGCGCATAAAGTTCACAACATGTTCGGGTTTGCCATTGTACTTTTTACGAAGCTCAGGGTTTTGTGTAGCGACTCCGACGGGGCAGGTATCCAGATGACACACACGCATCATAATACAGCCTGTAACCACAAGTGGTGCAGTAGCAAAACCAAATTCTTCAGCGCCGAGTAGACAGGCTATAACAACATCCCTGCCTGTTTTCATTTGGCCATCACATTCAACAGTAATACGGTCGCGCAAATTATTGGCGCACAATGATTGGTGTGTTTCAGATAGCCCAAGTTCCCATGGCAATCCGGCATCTCTTAATGAATTCAGTGGTGTGGCACCTGTACCGCCATCGTATCCTGAAATAAGAACAACATCGGCTTTCCCTTTTGCAACTCCGGATGCAACTGTACCGACACCGACTTCAGATACCAGCTTTACATTTACACGGGCATGAATATTGGAATTTTTCAGGTCGTGAATGAGCTGTGACAAATCTTCAATCGAATATATATCATGATGTGGCGGTGGTGAAATTAATCCAACATGTGGAGTGGAGTGCCTTGTTTTGGCAATCCAAGGATAAACCTTTGCCGGTGGCAGCTGTCCACCTTCGCCTGGTTTTGCACCCTGGGCCATTTTGATTTGCAGTTCTTTTGCATTGATCAAATAGTGACTTGTTACGCCAAAACGGCCAGAAGCAACCTGTTTGATTGCGCTGCTGCGCAGGTCACCATTTTCATCGGGGGTGTAGCGGTCTTCGTCTTCTCCACCCTCACCTGAATTTGAACGGGCACCAATGCGATTCATGGCAATTGCCAAAGTTTCGTGTGCTTCTTTACTGATGGACCCATAGGACATGGCGCCGGATTTGAAGCGTTTAACTATATCTTCCCAAGGCTCGACATCATCAATTGAAATGGATTGGCGATCATCTTTGAATTTGAAGAGTCCGCGAATGGTTCCGAGTTGTTCACTTTGATTATTGATTAACTCACTGTATTCACCAAAAATATTTTCGTTGTTGGTTCTGCATGCCTGTTGCAATTTTGCAATGGTTAATGGATTGAACTGGTGGTATTCACCATTGCGGCGCCACTGGTATTGTCCACCGGGAGAGAGGCAAAGATTGGCCGCGATTTCTTTCACAGGAAATGCATGATCGTATCGCATCTTCACTTCTCTGCTGATACCTTCGAGGTTTATTCCGCCAATGCGTGAAGCGGTGCCTTTGAAATAGGTATTTACCACATCGTCTGCCAGGCCAATACATTCGAAAATCTGTGCACCCCGGTAACTGTGCAGTGTGGAAATACCCATCTTGGACATAATCTTCAGCACGCTTCCTGCGATTGCTTTGCGGTAGTTATATATTGCTTTATCATAGTCGACGGAAAGGCGATTTTCTTGAACAAGTTGATCAATCGTTTCGTAGGCCAAGTAGGGATTTATAGCACAGATTCCATAACCAAATAAAACACAAAACTCATGAACCACTCGTGGTTCGGCGCTTTCTAGAATAAGTCCACAACGTGTGCGCTGGCCAGTCGTAATCAGGTGATGATGCACTGCTGCAGTTGCTAACAGTGCTGGTATTGGTGCCCGCTCTTTTCCGGCCTCGCGATCTGAAAGTATCAGTACATTATTCCCATCTTCGATTGCAATAGTGGCAGCTTTCTGTAAATCATCCAGTGCTTGTTGCAGGGAACCCTCAGCACCATTAATATCGAATGTGATTGGCAGGGTGATCGCCCTCACTCGTTCATCGGTACTTTGGCGGATTTTTTCAAGGTCTTCATTTCCGAGTACTGGATGATCGATGCGCAACATGGCTGCATGTTTTTCGCCGATGTGAAAAAGGTCGCGCTCTTCACCGATATTGGTGACAAGTGATGTGACCATTTCTTCGCGAATCGCATCGAGTGGCGGATTTGTAACCTGAGCAAAAAGTTGTTTAAAATAGCTGTAGAGTAATTGGGGTTTGTCTGACAATGGAGCAATCGGTGTATCAGACCCCATCGACCCTAGCGGTTCTTTACCATTTTCTGCTTGTGGTTGAATCAATATTTTGATATCTTCAAGCGTTACTCCATAGAGTCTCTGGCGTGTCTGCAAGCTGCTAAAATCTGTTGTTGGAACATTTTGTGGACTGGGCAATTGGTCAAGTGTCAGTAAGTTTTCATCGATCCACTGTTTATAATTGCGCTCGATTGCTGCGTGATGTTTAATTTCTTCGTCGGTAATGATCCGCCCTTTAGATGTGTCCACAAGGAACATGCGACCTGGCTCAAGACGGCCTTTATATTTAATATTGTTCTGTGGCATTTTCAAAACACCCGTTTCCGATGCCAGGATGACAAATCCATCTTTGGTTACCGTGTAACGCGATGGGCGCAAGCCATTGCGGTCGAGAAGCGCACCTACGACTGTACCATCTGTAAATGGAATTGATGCGGGACCATCCCAAGGCTCCATTATGCAAGAGAAAAATTCATACATTGCTTTCTTTTCATCGCTCATGGTTTCGTGATTTTGCCAGGCTTCTGGAATCAGCATCATAATTGCATCTGGCAGACTGCGGCCAGTAAAGTGGAGAATTTCCAGAGCGTTATCGAGAATAGCAGAGTCACTACCAGCTTCTTCGACTACTGGGAATATTTTAGAAATGTCTTCGAAGTGAGGTGAATCGAAGAGATATTGTCTGGCATTCATCCAGTTTGCATTCCCACGCACTGTATTGATTTCACCATTATGGCAGAGGAAACGGAATGGCTGGGCCAATTCCCATTTAGGCAAGGTATTTGTACTGTAACGTTGATGCACGAGTGCGATGGCAGTTTTGCAGCGTGTATCGCAAAGGTCTTTGAAATATTTACCGACTTTATGGGCAAGCAACATGCCTTTGTAAACAACCGTTGTAGAGGATAAACTCGGCACGTAGAACATCTCTCTTGCTGTTTCGGACCTGGCAATACGCCGTTCACTAATCTTGCGGATAATATAAAGCTTGCGTTCAAAATCATGTTCATCATCGATTTCCTGTGCAGAACCGACTATCAGCATTTTTATATGGGGGGCCATTTCTGCGGCCATACCGCCCACTTCATCGTGGTCGATTGGCAATTCGCGCCAGCCCAAAAGTATCTGGCCCTCTTCCACAACCGCCTTACTGACTTCACTCACTACGAATTTTTGGCCCTCTTCATCTTGTGGCATAAAGACCAATCCAACCCCATATTTGCCGCGTTCGGGCAAATCGAGGCCCATTTCCTCTTTGAATACTGTTTTGTAGAAACAATGAGGCAATTGCATGAGAATCCCGCAGCCATCACCTGTTTCCACATCGCTGCCACGTGCCCCGCGATGCTCAAGATTGAAGAGTATTTCCAGTGCTTTTTCTATGATATAATGTGATTGTTCGCCATCGATGTGGCAAATTGCCCCCATTCCGCAGGCATCATGCTCATACAAAGGATCGTAAAGACCATGTTTCTCAATGTCTTTTTTCCTTTTATATAAGGGATTGTTCATAGTTTTCCTTAAATTCGAAATTTATATTCGTGTCATTTTGAGTGCATAAAAAAGCACAGCGAAAAGGTCTGTGCGTCCATGGCATAATCGAGTATTTTTATACCTTATATACTATACAGGCTCTAGATTGAATAATTCAACATACCATTCCCTCAAAACAAACGACTACGATACTTAGCTTGCCTCAAGTTGCAAGTAAGGATTTTCAAAAATTTGCAGGCAAAAATTGCCATATTTAGAGACATTTAGGCGATTTGAACTAAGTGCTTTTTAAGTGAAAAATTACTCAATTATTTCTGCTTTTCTGAAAACAGAAGGATGAGAGCCTGTTTTTCTTGAAAGTTGACGTTTTTAGCAAGCGATAAAAGTGGGAATAATATTGATTTAGGCTCATTTCTATGACGCCTATGCCGTAAAAGAAATGGGTCCCAATTGACCTTGCCCCATTCTGGTATCAATTGAGTGCCTATGAGAAAGCTAAGTTTAGGGGTATCTGGTATACATGGAGAAATTGGTGCGGGATTATCACCAGCGCATGCGATAAACTACGCATCTGCGCTGGGCACCTATTTGGAAGGTGCGACGATTATGGTCGGTATAGATACGCGCGGATCTTCACAAATGTTAAAACATGCAATCTGTTCAGGCCTAATGAGTTGCGGCTCAAATATTATCGATGCCGGCTTGTGCCCAAGTGCTTTACTGAGCTACTTTTGCAAACATTCAGACTGCCAGGCGGCAATCAATATCAGTGGCATTCATCACCCCATGAATTTCAATGCCATCCAAGTGATTGACAAGGATGGTTCTCCATATAGCCCGGTTCAGGGCCAAAGTGTGATGGATATTTACCATGGACAGAAATTTCGCAACATTAGCTGGCAGGAAACGGGTAAGATGAGCTTGGTGGATGACTCACTCAAAGTTGCCTATCTCGATAGTATTTGTGCGCATTTGGACATGGATGCCATCCGGGCAGCCAAATTCAGCATCGTGGTCGATTTTTGCAACGGTGCAGGTTCAGTTCTGGCGGATTCATTTGCTGAGCGCTTTGGCCTGAATATGATAGCCATAAACAATACTGCCGATGAATTTTTGCCACATGACCCTGAGCCCCGGCCACGCTCGAGTATGCAGGTGAAGGCTTTAATGGATCCCTTATCGGCGAGCATCGGTTTTAATTTCAACAGTGATATGAGTCGTTGTGCAGTTGTAAGTTGTTGTGGTGAAACTTTGTCCGAAGAATTTACCTTTCCGCTTGTTGCCGACAGAGTTCTGGAACGGCATGGTTCTGATTCTATTGTGGTGACCAATAATTGTACAACACGCACGCTGGATCAAATCGTTGAACGACACGGTGCCAAACTTGTAAAGACAAAGACCGGCCCCTCGCATGTGATCGATAAGCAGGAAGAATTGAAAGCTGTCTTGTGCGGTGAAGGAAGCGGCAGTGTAGCCTATGCCCCTCACCTTTCAGCTTTTGATGGCTACTTTACTATGGGAATCATACTGGAATCGATGGCAGTTCGTAAGAAAAGCTCCAGCGAACTGGTGCAAATGCTCGACCGGCAATACAAGATTTGTAAACGAAAAATGCCCTGTGCAGCTTCCGAGGCCTATAGCATTATCCGTAAAATGCGTGACCAACTGGATGGCGAGATTGATGAAACCGATGGCATTCGTTTCGATTGGGATGAAGGCTGGATTCACATCCGCCCGTCCAGTACAGAGCCGGTTGTGCGAATATTTGTTGAATGGCAGGGTGATGGCGCTGCTACTA
>JABSQK010000211.1 GCA_013215875.1 Lentisphaeria bacterium | reverse complement strand
CATTTCGTTAACCCACTCGAATACGTGCTATATTGGTAATCGATATCGCGCATTTCCATTTCATTCTCTGATTGATCCAGGAGAAATTGCAGGACTGCTTCGTTCTCTTCCGGTGCAAATGAGCATGTGCAATAGATCAATCTGCCGCCGGGCTTTAAAGACTCATAGGCAGCCAGAATAAGACCCTTTTGTTTACGGGCGCACTCTTTCACTTTTTTATAGGTCCAATGGCTGTAGCTCTCTTCCTTATCCGGATGCATGCGCGCTTCGGATGAACAGGGTGCGTCGAGCAGAACATGATCGAATCGCTCCGGGCATTTTTTGCCAACGGATCGACCATCGGTTAAATAACAGCGGACATTTTCTGCATTGGCAACTCTCAGGTTTTCCTTAAGTCTAAAGAAGCGCTTCTTTACCACTTCAACTGCGGAGATTTGCCCCTCATTATGCATGAGTGCAGAGAGTAGAAGTGTTTTTCCCCCAGGTGCGGCAGCAAAGTCGCAAACCCAATCGTCTTTACCCGGATCCAATTCCAGCGGTGCCAACATGCTCGATAAATTTTGGATGTAGATTTTGCCCTCGGAGAATTCGCTGGAGTTTACCAGGATCTCCCGCTGGGCATAGGGAACAGTTCGCGCATCTTGATAAAAGTCGACCTCATTGCTATCCAGTGAATTATTGAATTCGGCAAATTCTTCGTCAGTGAATTTGTGTGGATTACGGCGATAGGCGACCCGTTCGCAGAGTGCCATGTTCATGAGAATCTCTTGATGGTCCTCTGGGTAGATTTCCTGCAGACGGTCTATAAATTTTTCAGGAAGCATTCTCGACATTTTCCCGGACACATTTTTTCAATTTTGCTTTAAGAGGATCGAGCCCCTCTTCAAGAATTGTGCAAATGGGGAAAATTTCCATATCAGTTTTTGTGCGCAGGGTGGCGAGTTTTTCTTCAGCTATTTCTTCATCCATTTTATTTGCCGCGATAATTCCCGGAAAATCAGCCAGTAGTGGATTGTATAACTCGAGCTCTTTCTGCAAGTGAACAAGATCGTCCCAGGGTTCGCGACCATCCGTACCTGCCATATCGAGCACATAGAGCAATACTTTGGTGCGTTCCACATGACGTAGGAAATCGTGCCCCAGTCCGACATTATCTGAAGCACCTTCAATGAGGCCAGGTATATCGGCAATAGTTATATGTGTTAGATCTTCCGGGTAGTTCAGAATGCCTATATTTGGTGTGAGTGTGGTAAATGGGTATGGTGCCATTTCAGGTGTGGCATTTGTTACGGCATCTAGAAATGACGATTTTCCGGCATTGGGGTAACCGACGAGTCCGACATCGGCAATTATCTTTAATTCCAGTTCGAATTCTTTTTCTTCACCCAAGGTTCCTTCTTCGCACTTTCTTGGGGCACGGTTTCGGCTGGTGGCAAAATGCATATTGCCACGTCCGCCATTCCCGCCTGTTGCAGCAACATAACGTGAACCATGTTCATCGAGGTCGGCAACAAAGACGAGTTCAAAATACTCATTGTCCACATCTTCAAATTCTTTAACACAGGTACCAGGTGGCACATAAATAATCACATCTTTACCTGTGTGACCGTGAAGCTGTTTACCTTTTCCATGTTCGCCATTATCAGCTTCGTAGTGATTGAGGTATTTCAGCGCATTGAGATTCATGTTGTTTTCATTCGCTTCGAATATTACATTGCCGCCATTACCACCATCGCCACCATCGGGCCCGCCTTTTGGCAAATTGCGCTCACGGCGAAAACTGCTACAGCCATTCCCGCCGCTACCGGCACGAACTTTAACTTTTACTTTATCTACAAACATGGATGGAATTTAGCCAGAAAAGGGGAGAAGACAAACGGTATTGAGTGTTGTATAAAGCGCCCGGCTCGAGGCTGTG
>JABSQK010000210.1 GCA_013215875.1 Lentisphaeria bacterium | reverse complement strand
TTAGTCTTCTTAGTCTTCTTTTCCATTGAAAGTGAGGGATCGACCGGGGCGGTTCTTTTTCTGAGTATCTCCCTGAATATTTTGCTATTCCATTGATAATCATCGAGCGTACCATACATATGGTAGACAAGAATATTTTTGAAGAAAATTATTTTTAATGGCACGGGTCGTATCTTCATATCGATGCCTTTTGTTTTCCACCAGTAGTAGCCATCACCTCTAAAACCGACAACAGTACCATCTGAGCGAATATTCTTGATGCGAATATAATCGCCTCTGAAGCGAATATCCGCTTCAAGTGTGGTTACTTTTCCTTTAGGGATTACTTTAGAAAGGAAGGGGATTGAGAGCAAATTTGCATCGTCTATTTTTACAGTACCCTGGCCATAGATCTGCAATTCTTCATCGTCGTCAAAATAGAAATTGAGAAATGCACTGCCTTTAATTTTTCCGGAGATGGGATGTTTTCGCTTATCAGTAAATTTAGAAAGATTGCCGTCTTTGTATTCAACAACTACCTTACCAGTGCCATCTGAAATATTGTATTTCAAATTCATTGTCAGGTCGCCTTCATGGTATTTGCCGGCTATGTCTGATAGATAGAATGTTTTACTGTTAAGTCGCAAGCCACCCTTTATCTTGTTAACTTTAAATGGTTTCTCACCTTCCTTGTCAGCTTTAACTAGTAATGTCGAATCACTAATAGCAATGTCTAGAGATTCAAATGCATAGACACCACTCGATACAATTTTCTTTAATCTATAATCGCCAAAGATGATACGATCGATGAGTAGATTTGAAAATTTCACCGATTCCTGCAGGTATTTTACATCGCTTTTTATACCTTCCACAAAAAGGTCATTGTTCCTTAGAGAACCAATTTTTAAGTGTGCGCTTGTGGTGGAATCTTGCAAGTTTGTTTCAACGGTTAAGGTCAATTTTTTAAAGAATGTACTTTCGGCCATTGCCAATTGAGGCAGCTCAATGCGCATTGTCATATCTTTTTCCTGGAATTCAACAATGAATATTGCATGTTTTGCTTTACTATCGGTGCTTTCATTAGAGAAGGCTTTAAAACTTCCTTTAATAATCTGATAGTCATCATTGATTAATACTTCAGTGATAAGATTTTTAGCAGTACTTTTTATCTTTCGTTTATTTTGGTAATGGTTGATTTTTTTTGCAGTCAATTTAAAGAAATAGGCTTCGTCTGTCTTTATTTCAATCTCCGGAGATTCCGCATCGATTAATTGCAGTGTTTCAAGACTTGTTTCAGAGACAAGAATTTTTACATCTTTTGACTTAAGTTTTGTCAGTATAAATTTTTCCTTGCCTGCCAACATATGACCTGAAAGCTTTTCAAATTTGAATTTATTAAAGGTGCATAAATCCGTTTTAAGGTTTGCTGTGAGAACTTTAGTTTTAGTATCGTAGAGAAAATCGTCTGTGGATAACTTGCTATATTCCCATTTGCCAAAGGTCATTGCTTCAGTGTTAATTGCTGCTTTTATTTTTTGTTTATTAAAGTGTAGCTTTGCTGTGATACCCTTGTACTTAAATTTATTAAATGATGCCTCTTTGCTTTTAAGCTCGATGGTGAAATTATCTTTTTCTCGATGCTTTAAATAGCTTTTTCCATACGAATGCGTTTGTGTTTGAGTGCTAAAATCGAAGCCTTGTTTGCTGAGATAGTCTTTATCCTTAAATATGATCATGGCAATTGCTTTGTGATCAACCAATGAGTTAAAATCAAAATCGAAATAGCGCTCATCGCCTTTACCGATAAGAGCGATTTTACCTGATGCGTAATCGCCCTTGTGACGAAATTTTAGATTATTAAAAAGTATTGAGTTTCCTTTGAGATCCAAATGAATATCTGTTTCAAAGTCATTGAGAAGTACATTGTTATATTTGAGGGTTTTAACTTTGCATTGTCCCATTAAACGTGTTGATGTTTTTTTATAGTCTTCATCAATTTGCATGAACATACTAAAATCAATCTGGGGGCGGGCACTATCGAAAAACTCACAATTTTGCCACGTTTTCATATACCTGGCTTTATATGGATCCCCTGTTTTGTACATGCCCGATAGTCTTCCCGGATCCCCTGTATAATTACCTTGCAAAGTTAATGTGCGTTTGTTTATCAGGTATTCGCCGGCAATCTTAAATGTACAATTGGGTGAAAGTTCACCTTCGAAATTATTAAAGGTGACGATATTATTTTTAAATGTGCCTGATAATTCAGCCCGGTTGAAATGAAGATTTCTTATGCCGCTGTCGGCTAGCTTTATTTTATATGAATAATCACCTTTTTGAAAATCTTTAACAGAGCGAATCGTCATTGGGTTTATTGTTAATTGGATATTGGGAGGGGATGAGTTGAACTGAATTTCCTTAAGTATATCCTGATTCACTTTATAATATCCCGCAGTTTGCAGCACCTTAATCATTTTACCGGGATAGACTTGAGACGAAATGCGTCCTTTCAGCTCCCTGCTGAGCCTGTTGAATTCCCCTTCAAATTGGATGAACTCATCATCTTCCATATCGAGACGGATTTTGTGAGCCCGGACTTTTTCCTTATCCAGTTCGCAAAGAACACTGATACGATTGATAAAAATGCCATTATATAAGACATTACTAATTTCCACATTCAGCATCGCATCCAGGGACCGCCTTTCTGAATACTTGCCTGTAATGCTTAGGGATGCTTGAGATTTTGGTGTGATATGTTTATCGAAATCTTCCAGGTTGGCAATCAGTCCTTTATAATGGGGACGAATACGGGCAACGATATCCTTTAGCTGGAGGATGTCTTCATCGGCCTTATCCACCTTATCTATATTGAAATCAATGTGAAGATCAATTGACTTGTAAACTTTACCATCGATTTTCACATGGTAATAATCCATGAAATTAGTCAGCTCGATAGTCGCTTTGCTGATGCGCAACGATTGCTTGCCCGCATCATCAAGCGGCAGCTGCAGGCGTACATTATACATCGAGATCTTTTCAAATGTTTTGAAATTTGTCATATCGACGGAGACTTTTTCGGATTCTAATAGAACAATCCTGGGAAAATTGGCATCGGTAATTTTCAATTCGTGTATGTCGATACCCGATAGAGGATTGTATTGAATCTTGCGATAGTCTATTGTCAGACCTGACTGCTCCTTTATTCTTTGTTTCGGAACAATCTTTGAAGAGACCATATTAGGAAATTGCCATTTACTAAAACTGTAGAGGAAACAGCAGAATATGAGTAGAATAACAAGCAATATTTGCAAAGTGATACTTAACGGCTTTCTAACTACCTTAATAAAATGAACAATATTTATTTTCATATATAATTTAACGTACGAACCTTTCATCTATTTTTGCAAAAACATAATATCTGTCATATCAACAGGAAATATAGCTCACAAATACGCAATTTTACTTATTTAAACATAGTATGATTTAGATAATGTTAAATAAGCAGGGAAAGAAATGCTAAATGTCAACATAGGTTGACATTTAGTGTAAAAAGACTTGATTCATTGCTCTTTTTTACTATTGTATAGATGCTGGTAGTAAATCTCAGTTTTTGATAAGCTAGAAATGTTGATTTTTTCTATTTTCCAGCATTAATTTTAATAAATTTTAATAAATTTTTTACTAAATGTTAATAAATAAAGATAAAATAAAAATATATTTTATGGGTTCAGGAGAAATATCTGTGCCTGTGTTAGACGAATTAGCAAGGGATGATCGTTTCGAGATCTGTGGTTGTGCAACGCAACCCGACCAGGCTAAGGGACGAAAACGCACATTGACAGCTACAGCAGTAGGTGAGTGGTGTGCGGCAAATAATATAGAAGCAGATAAACCAGACGATGTAAATGAGACGAACTTTCTCAGTTATTTGGGTAAATTATGCCCGCAAATCATTTTGGTTTTTGCTTTTGGACAAATTTTGCGGAAGGAATTATTAGATCTTCCGGAATTGGGTTGCATTAACATACACGGGTCGTTATTACCAAAATATCGTGGTGCCTCGCCTGTTAATGCAGCAATATTAAACGGTGACAAATTAACTGGTATATCCATAATGAAAATGGATGAAGGATTAGATGAAGGACCGGTTTATAAAAAACTTACCATTGAAATGACAGGCCGTGAAACATACATGAGCCTATCCAAACAATTAGCAGATTTTTCAGCAGACCATATAGCAGGCGCTCTTTTGGACATCGTAAGCGGTGAAACTAGAGCAGTCGAGCAAGGTTCTGAAGGTCTCAGCATTGTGAAAAAAATTAAAAAAGAGAACGCAGTCATTGACTGGAATCAACCCGCAGTAAAAATCGAACGCATGGTTCGTGCTTACTACCCCTGGCCGGGTGCCTGGTTCCAGTTGGAGCAAAATAGCAAATTGCGAAAAATGATTATTACCGAAGCAGACGTGAATTCCACACATAGCAATCAATGCCCTGGACAAATTGTTCAGGCTGATAATGAAGCGTGGGTCGTGTCGTGCAGTGACACTAATTTAGAAATTAAAAAATGCATACCCGAAGGAAAGAAAGAGATGACTGGCCGGGACTTTATCCGAGGATGCAAACTTGAACTAGGAAGTTTTATATATGAAAAAAATAATCGTGAATGCAGAGCATCTGCAAACGAGAATTGCCTTAGTTGAAAACGATAAAATCGATGAATACTATATTGAACGTACAGATGACAAGCGCATTGTAGGCTCAATATTTAAAGGTAAAATCCGTAATTTAGAGAATTCATTACAAGCCGCATTTGTAGATATTGGGCTAGATAAAAATTCATTTCTTCATTACTGGGATATGATTCCTGCTACTG
>JABSQK010000021.1 GCA_013215875.1 Lentisphaeria bacterium | reverse complement strand
CCTTTTTCGCTGCTGACATAAACAGCGGCATCGTGGTTTTCGATAATCTGGTTGACGACAAAAAGCCCCAGCCCCTTCCCATTTTCTTTCAATTTTTTTGTGAAGAATGGTTTAAAGAGATTTGCGGATGTTTGCTCACCCATACCACAACCTGTATCACAAACATCAAGTTGTAAATAGCTGCCTTTTTCCAGCTGCAGCTCCTGTTCAGTGCCCATTATTTCTGTTTCCACGAGATTTATGTCAATACCGCCTTTATCTGGTATGGCCTGAGCAGCATTCAAACAAAGGTTTAGAATCAACTGAAAAATTTGCGTGGGATCGACATACATGGCAGTGAGGGGTGCTGGTTTTTCCCAATGAAGGATAATCCGTTTTGGAATGCAGTGCCCAAGCAACTCAATGGAATTGTCAATAATGTCTTCAACCTCGCGCAGCTCAAACTGTGTTTGGCGGGCGGTTGCGAAGTTCATTACCTGCTGAATAATCTGAATCATCAGTTGGCAGGAACTATCGATCTTGCTGAGGTACTTATCGCCTGCGGACGGATTTACATGCAGCATTTGTGTGTAGCCGGAAACGATCGAAAGGATATTGTTCATATCATGAAATGCGCCGGCTGCTAGAATGCCAACAACTTCCATTTTTTGAGACTGGATAAGGCGCTTTTGAAAATCGTGGTTTTCCTGCATGAGGCGCATGCGGTTGTCAATGTTTTGATAATGCTCCAGGATGCAGCCTTTGAGCTGTCCTTGCTCAACCAACTCTATTGAAAATTCGAGATAGGCATCTGTACGCGAATCGATTGGCAGAATATGGCAACTGCCATGTTGCTTCTTTTCGGGTTTGCTACGGAAGTCAGTAAGTACGACACGAACATAGTCCGGTTCAGCTACAATTGATAAAATCAGCTTATTCAGTTCTTTTTCGTTCAGCCCGACAACATCGTCTGAGCTGAATTCAAAATACTGTTCCCAGAGCTCGTTTACATAGAGGACTTCACGCTTAACAGACCATATAAGAATGCCTGTAGGCAGCGATTCCAGCAAATACGTAATTTCAGGCGACAGGGGCATACCCGGAAGCATAACGTCCGCTAGCAGATCTTTAGAATTTCTTTCCATTGATATATAATATTGAGTTAATTTAGAACTGCCTACAAAGTCGCAGATTATATGCCATATAAGCGAGGAGAAGGCGAATCTTTCAGGCTGGCTGGATCATATCGACCAAAACGACTGGATAGACTCATGGTAAATGCCCAGGCCGCTTCATACTGCATGTTCTTATGAGGCAATTAAAATTCGGCCTTTGTGGAGCAAATGGAACTAAGTTTCGAGCCTCTACTGTGGAATTTCATTCTCATACTATCTGTTTAAAACGAAAAAACGGAACCCATAGGGGGGTTCCGCTATCACGAACTGAGAAAGGAAAGCTCGGTTTATTTAAGACTTGTTGAATCCAAGACGGGGACCTTTATTTCATCTACGCCTTTGAGATCTGCATCTGTCTTGATGCTGGGATTCGCATTTTTAATCAATGAAACCTTTGAACCGTACATATCTGCAATGTCTTTGAGGGTATCATTTGCTTTGTCCACAAAATGTGGCAACATGGTGTATTTATTTATGCCGGTAGTTCTTGCTTTAGTCACTTTTGCTTTGGGCGATTTTCCCAGAATGTGAGATTGGTTATTCTTAGCTGCAACTTTCTGCTTGTTACTTTCGATAATGAGCTGCTGGCCAATTTTCAATTTGTCATTTGCCAGGCCATTATCCGCTTTGATCTGCCGAATGCTTGTGCCGTATTTCTGAGCAATTTTGGAAAGAGAATCACCGCTTACAACCGTGTGCACACCATCTTTGGCTTTAGCATAGGTTCTAGGCTTGGCTGACGCGTTAGAGCTACCAAGGCTTGGAGCGCTCTTGCTGACTTTCAATTTTTGTCCAATCATCAAGCGATCCGTTGAAAGAGCGTTGAGGTTTCTCAGACCCGATGTTGTCATACCATAACGTCTGGCAATTGTCCAAAGACTCTCATTACGTTTTACAGCATGATAGCCACTTGCAGGAATCGGCTCACGCTTAATACTTCTTCCTTTAGTCGAAGAAATTCGTATCTTGCTTTTGTCATTGCTGCTGAATACCAGTACATCACCTGGATGAATCCGTGTGCGGGCATTGATGCCATTAACCGCCAAGAACGTTTTAAGCTTCATCTTTTTATGAGCAATTTGAGACAAGGTATCATTCTTTTTCACCGTATAAGGCTTTGGATAACTTTTAGTCGTTGGCTTCATCAAAGAGATGCGACCTAATGAAGAACTGTTGGGAACTCTAAGGGTCTGTCCTATAAGCACAGTATCACTTTTCAACTTATTATTCTTTTTTAATTTGCTAACAGTTGTGCTGAACATTTTGGCAATCTTCGATAGCGAATCACCTTTCTTCACAGTGTAATTCTTGCTCGTCCTTTTTGGACTTCTTGGCTTAAGTGATTTAACACTAAAACCTTTATCTTTACTGTGCCTGGACAGCAAGCCTAAGCGATCGTCTGGCCGACTTATTTTTGGCCCAGTCGTAACGCTTCTTTTTCCCATAACCGGGGGAGCTTTTACCTCGATAACTTCATGCTTCCCTTTATTTGCATATGGTGCAGGCACCAGGTTACTTTGACGTATTACTTTTTGATTTGTTGTGCATGAACTGAGAATTACTGAACCAATCAGTCCTCCCAGAATCAGCTTTCCTATTTTCTTTGCCTCTCTCATTTTCGTAGCCTCCTTTTTACCGCATTGCGGAATTGTTCGCCTCTCTCAATATAATTTGTGAACATATCCTGGCTCGCTGAGCCTGGAGATAGTAACACACAATCACCGGATTTAGCAATATCTATTGCTTTGTTTACTGCCTCTTCCAGTGAATCTAAGCGCCCTGTACGCTTATATGGACACCAGATAGATTCCAGTTTCTCCTGATTCTTCCCGATCAGCAATACGTCCTTTACGTGCTGCTGAACCCAGGGAATCGTCGCCGTGAAATCCATCGACTTGTCCAATCCTCCTGCAAGCAAAATAATATTTTCTGCCTGCCCAAATCGCTTGATGGCCTGTATCAGTGCATCTGGGTTTGTTGCCTTGGAATCATTTACAAATGTTATCTGATTCCACTCGGCGACTATTTCCTGGCGATGTTCTGGAAGCTGGAAAGACTCCATTGCTTTTTGAACATCGGCCATTGATACCTGCAATTTGCTGCAAACGGCTGCCACAATCATTGTGTTTTCTATATTATGTGAACCTTGCAATGAAAAAGTCCTCGTATCGAGAAGTTTTTCATCAGCGTGGTAAATATACCGGTCATCCACATAATAGTCAGCTGCCTCATCTACTGAAAAAGTTACTGCCTGCTGAGCAAAACATGACTCATAGGCGGGCTCTAGCTTTTTTTGCAAAATGCAATACTGGCTGTCAAGACCATTAAATACCTTCAATTTGGTATTTTTATAACTGTCAAAACTATCGTAACGATCTAAGTGATCATCACTGATATTCGTGCACACCGCAATCATTGGCCGAAACTCGGCAACAGCCTCCAGCTGAAAGGAACTAATTTCTGCAACGATGAAATCCGGCTTTTTATCTACAAATTCAGTGAGCGGAACTCCAATGTTTCCGGCTGCCTCTGCAGTAAAACCCGCGCTTTTCAAACAGTGCACAAGTAATTCAACTGTGGTTGTTTTTCCATTGGTTCCAGTTACTGCGATGACAGGCGAACTTATTAAGCGAGCAGCGAATTCAATTTCGCTGATAACCGGACAGTCTAAGTTTTTGGCGAGTTGTCCTAATGGACTTTCATGGCTGATTCCAGGGCTAATAACTGCCAAATCAAACAATTCTTGCAAATTGTCTGAGGCATAACCCAGTTCGACCTTTACTCCTCGTTCCCTGAAATACGCCGCTTTCGCTTCGAGATCAGGAGAAACTCTACTGTCCAGTATTGTTGGTTTGTCTGCATTTTGAAGAGCGCGCTTTGCAACGGACTCTCCGCTTATGCCCAAACCCAATACTAATACTTTTGCCTCCATTTCTCACTGCACTGATGTAGAGCAATAAGACTTGGTTCTATACAGGGTCATTTGAATTTGCGAAGCCTCCATTTAAAGAAACTGTTAACAAGCTGTTAGCAATTTATGGTGAACACTGCTAATCCAAATGAAACAGTATAAAAGTTATCACAGCATCCTCCAATGCTGCAACACTTAGTCATCCTAATCCAAAGCAAGGAATTGTTCAAGCAAAAGGGTAAAATATTTCTGAAAAAATATTTCAAGAAACGAATTAAATTCTATAAATACCTGATATTAAGCATCTTATGGCTATCGTGAAAATATGAAAAAATCCCCCCTTTTTTCGCCCAAGGATTTTTGCTCATAAAATATTTCCACTGAATCTGCTAGGAAGTGGATTTCAGGCAGCAAATTCAAAGCTTATCAACAAGGCGCCAGGGAACTTATTGACAGGCTGTTGATAACTTGAATAACGACTGTATTCTCGGCGACGGGGAAGCAGTTGTTGCTTTCATGTGTTTTTAATAAAATTGGCTAAATAGATTGTAATTGAGCGAAGCGATTTTAGCTTTCAGGAAAGGACCAAAAGGGATAAATGATGAAGAGAGCAATACGGCAAAATAAAGCAGCTACATATATGACGTTTTTATGCATGGGCATATTACTCATGAGCACAGGGTGTCAGACAGAAGCGAAATTGAAGATCATCCCCAACAACACCCAGGAAAAGTGGCTTATTGGCTACTTTAATAAGAAATATGTGCAGATCATTGAAACACCAAACGGCATATCGCTTCACTATAAACTCAGTGGCAATGCACAAGGCCAGCATGATTTAACAATTGGGCAAGGGCGTGAATATAAGGAACCATTTGGTTATCGTAAAATTACCTATATCGGTAAAACAGATGAGGGCCCAAGATTTAAGTACTTTTCCAACTTTTTGAATGCAAATGAGAATACGTATTATCAGGAAAAAGGCACCTTTTCACTGAAATGGAAAAAAGAGGATTAGCCGATCTGGCGAGCCTTGTCGGACCAGTCACTGCCTTCATAATTAAGCGCTTTTCTAGCCAGAGCTTCGGCCTTATAAGAACTTCGCACCATGGGTGAACTGGCAACAGCCTTAAAGCCTATTTCATAGGCCAGGGCTTCCCACTCAGCGAACTGGTCAGGGTGCACGTAGCGATCGAGCTCCCAGTGATCCTTCGATGGTTGGAGATATTGGCCAATAGTGAGTATTTCGACGCCGGCATTGCACATGTCTTTCATCGTTTGTACGACTTCATCATCACGCTCACCGAGGCCCACCATAATACCGGACTTTATCGCCACTTTTTGTTTGGTAAACTGCTTTGCCAGGCTCAATACGCCCAATGAACGCAGGTAGCGGTTGCCACTGCGAATTTCCTTGGTGAGGCGTTCGCAAGTTTCCATATTGTGGTTGAATACCACCGGATATTGCTCGGCTACAATCTGGATAAGCTCTTCCTTGCCCTTAAAATCGGGTGTCAATATTTCGATACCGGACTGAGGGCAGCGCTTTTTTACCGCCTGGATTGTTTTCACCCAGTGAGCGGCCCCTTTATCAGGCATGTCATCACGATCGACACTGGTAAGAACGATGTAGTTTAAGCCCATCTTTTCGCAGGCAATAGCGACTTTTTCTGGTTCCCCGGCATCTGCTTTGAGCGGATTAAAGGATTTTACCGCACAAAAACCGCATTTTCGGGTGCAGCGATCGCCAAGAATCATCAGGGTGGCGGACTTTTCCTGCCAGCATTCATTTATGTTGGGGCACTTGGCACTTTGGCAGACCGTATTGAGGCCTAGGTCCTCTACCAGATTGTGAACATCCTTGCGGTTTTTACCCGTATTGATCTGCGTGCGTATCCAGTCGGGAAAGCGCCGCTTTTCTTGTTTTATCTGGTTCATTTACAGGTCGATTCCATAAACTGCAATTTTACTCTTATTTAATTCGTCTAAAACGACGGATTTGTCGATAAAAAGCGTTTTTCCTGCCTGCACAGCCAGTGTTTTCGCTTTCGCCTCTTTCAGACTTTCGACCGTTTTCAGGCCAATACAAGGGACGTCAAAACGCATATCGTGGCCGGGTTTGGCAATCTTTACAACTGTCACATCGCCATGACCCAATTCGCCCCCACGAATAATGGCCCTATCCGTACCTTCAAATGCTTCTACAGCGAGTACAGTGCCATTTTTTACGACGACGGTTTGGCCAATGTTCAAACGACTCGATTCACGTACAATTTTGAGGCCAAATTCAATCTCTTCGAGGCGATCCTGTTTAATTTTGACCTTACCCATTTGCCCAGAATCCGCCAGTTGGCTTTCGAGCAGAGTGGTTGCGGGTAGCACAGTTAAGCCGTCTTTTTCAAATTCGGCTCCGATTGCATTGAAAAGCGTCGCGGCATTTTTCTCTTTTGTGGTGGCCAGTACTTTTACAGTACGAAAATCCGGCCGCATCCCTTTGAACAGCTTTCCAGGTTTAATTTGACCGGCGCAGACGATTTCCTTCACATCATGTTTCTGAAACGCCTTTGATGTTTTATCCAGTTGCCCTACATAGAACCAGTGCACATGGTCGGCGATTTCTTCAATCGACTTATCCGTCTCGCCATGATAAGCCACCACGGTCAATTCATAGCCTTGCTGCTTTGCCAATTCTGCAAAAAGCAAGGGATAGCGACTGCGTCCGGCAATTAAGCCTATTTTTTTTATCTCTGCCATATCTGAAATAGATATTAACCTGAATAATCCACAAGGCAATCTCAATGGTCGAAAACAGCAGAGCTGCACAATCCTCAATTATTTTGAGGAAGGAATGACCCGTTTTTACGACAAAAAAAAAATTTTGCAAAGATCTTGTTTAAGGCCGATCTAAAGCTATATTGAAAGCTCATAAAAGAGCAAGATTTTATAAAGATTTATAAAAAACTACAAAAGGACCTTATATGGGAAACCTGAAAAAAAAGCGTCGGAAAAAGATTTCGAAGCATAAGCGTCGCAAGCGTTTAAAATCAATGCGCCAAAAAACAAAAAAATAGTTTTCGCGGGAGACTACGGTCTCCTTTCTAGTTCACGATTAACCAGGGATAAAGTCAATGTCAAACAAATCAAGTAAAGGTGGCGGCGGTTTGGTTTTTCTCTGGGCCATTGCGGGTGTCTTAGTTTTAGCAGCAGCAGCAGAATTTGTTGGACCAAAAAAAGGGTGGATAAGCGCCCTCAGCAAGACAGAACAAAAATCCTTCGACGATGTGGCAGTCCTTACGACACGAACCCCTACCATTACCCAAGGCGAAACTGCCAAACAGACGACAGCTCCTAAAAGCCAGAATGCGGGTTCTGCAAAACCGGAGAAAGCAATCCCTGTGGCACCGCCTGAAGATGAGGGGAAAACAGCCAGGAAATTAGCCGCCGAAAAACAAGCAAAAGAAGCCGCCCATCTGGAAAAACTCCATAAACAATTTCTTAAAGAAGAACTGGCCAAATGTCGCAAAGTCCGTATCAAGAAGATTTATACACTGGAACTAAAAAGTGGCGAACGGTTTATTGGTACATTGATCATGATCACCTCATCGCGTGCCATATTTACAAGCGCCAAGGGAGACAGGGTTCTAGAGCCTAAGCAGCTGACACAGAAATCCAAGAAAAAGCTATTTCCAAAAGCGATTGCAAAAGAAATTGCCAACCAGCGTTATGATAGGGAGGTGGAAAAATTGTATCCACCTGAGGAGCCTGTGGCAGTCGTTAGAACACAGACACGAAAAACCGGCACTCCAACTCCGAGGCGCAAAGCGAATCCGTACGCGCCATTTGCTGGCTATGATGCATCTCCGGCAAAGACGCCTAAGCACCTTTTAAATGTGTTGAAGCAATTCAAATTATGGCTCGACATGCAAAACCGCCGATCAGGTGTTGGAATTGTCACAAAGATATGGGCAAAGCAACAAGGCAAATATATTGTTTGCTACATGACTATGGGTAATATTTGGAACAAAGTAGATAGAGATAAACGCGTGACCGTTTGTGATATGTATTGGCGCATGTGGTCTTACAGAGCACGATCTGAGCGCAAAGTTTCGTCCACCAAACGTGCCCATATTGTTCTTCTAGATAAATCGAATAATATCGTTGGTGGCTCGTCAAAAAACAAAGCTTCCAATGTTTGGGTGAAGTAAACGATCTTTTGATATATACGCCGCAAGAGTAACTCCCATCATGGAGTGCGCCAAATAAACTTTTAATCAGGACGATTTCAATGAAATATATCTTATTACTAACACTGTCTACCCTGTTTTTGAATGCAGAGCAGAGCACCCAGAAAAAGTTTGCAGCTCTTTTCAAAAAGATGTACGCTGAAGAACTTGCCAAACTTAAAAAACCGCGGGCCGGAAAAGATATGAAAGTCTACATGAGAAATGGTAAAGACTTCGTTGGCCGATTAACAGTTTTAACTCGATATAACGCAATCTTCGAGGTGGATGAATCCAGGCAGGTAAACATCAGCCCGCGGCAACTTAAAGGTAAAACATTTCGCTACCTCTTCCCGAAGAAATATGCCCATCAAATGGCGATGAAACGACTGGATTTGGAGTACGAGAAAATTCTCCCTAAAAAGAAAAAGGAAGCGAAGAAAGCAACGCCCAAAGCGGAACCCAAAACCGAGCCTAAAACGGAACCTAAGACTGAGCCCAAAGCGGAACCCAAAACTGAGCCTAAAACGGAACCGAAGACTGAGCCTAAAGAGACAATTCAGGTTAAAGTAAAGACAGACAGGTTTAATGGCTATGACATTTCGGAGGCAAAAACACCCAAACACCTTGGAGCTGTACTCACACAATTTGCCGTGTGGCTGGACATGCAGGGACGGCGTGTTGGTGGTAAACTTGTAAAAAAAATCTGGGCTAAGCAGCAGGGTAACCATGTGGTCTGTTATATACAGGTCACGTCAGTAATCATGCGTATCAAGCAAGCTGATAAGCGCGATATGGTCTGCGAAATGTTCTGGCGTATGTGGGCCCGGAAGTGTCGTGAAAACGGCCTCGTACCATCACTAAATAGTGCGCACATTGTTTTGATTGAAAAAGGCAAAATCATTGGCGGCTCCAGTCGCAACAATGCCTCAGCAACCTGGGTAAAACGCAAATAAGAATACTCGCTCAACCGCTCTTACACGCAAAATGTTCTCGTCTCATTTCAAACGCATCCGCTGAACGAATCAACACAGACTACTTGAAGGCCGGCGCTGAATTGCTACCTTAAGTCCATACATAATTCCTGGAGTACAATGACGAATCATAGTAAAGAAAATTTAGAAAAGATCGCCGATCTGCAGATCGGTATGGATGTAATTATTGTATCGACCAATTCCGAATTACAGGCAGCCTATTGGCAGCAGCGTCTGGAAGCCGGTAATGGCATTTGCAAAGAAGGTGCTCTAGTCCTTGTGGTATTTGAAGATTGGCCTGGTGGCGCAGGCAATGGGCTTGGGACCTTATACGCCATAAAAAAAGCAGCCGAAAAAGCACAGGGTTTATATTCAATAGATGTGCTTAAAATGCAAGCCGATGGAGCATCCGTCGCCTTGTATCATACTGCGGGAAAAGGAACCCGACTGGCCCCATTGCCGGGCAGCGAATGCAATAATAAACCCGCTGTTAAACTGCCATCCCTGATACAAATCGGTGGCGAGGAAAAAGAACTGACGATTCTCGAAGCAGTCATTAAACAAACTGCAATTTATGCCCCAAGCCGCAAAGGGCGGCTTTCGGTATTTTGGGGCGACCAAATTTTTATTCCATCTGTATCTGTTGATTACGATGCACGCTTTCATGCGGATATCCTCTGCAAAAAAATGACCATGCCCGATGCAATTGGCTGGGATGAAAAAGGGCTCGATAAATATGGGCTCATTGCCATTTCCCCTACAGGCGAATCCAGCCAGGTGGAAAAAATCAGCCACCAGCAAGCCAGTGATTTAATTACTGAAAACAAAATTGCCGTCGAAGGCGGCATCGGGGCCAGTATTGGTTCATTCAGCATTTCAGAAAATTTGCTGAGGGAATTGTTAAATGAATTTGCTGAGGAACTGGAAAAGAAATCCGGTAAGCTGGATACTGACCCTCACTTCTGGATGCCCATGACACTTGACCTGGAGACCTATCGGCAGATCATGAAAAGCAAAAATAGCGATGAAACATTTGTCGATGTTCATTATCAACGCATGCAAAATTTAAAGGCACGTCTCGATGCATCACTGGGTTGTTTTAGTGGTATTGATATTGGCGAAACGGCCTACTGGTGGGACTACGGACTACTTCCAAAATATCATGAATTTAATCTGAAACTTTTAGATGACGATGCAGAAGCCAAGGCGATGCGCGATTTCTTTGGAATCGAGAACTTAACGACTATGGATATTGATGATATACGTATCACAAACAGCATTTGTTTATCGTCAAAAATTAAAAATTCGACGATAAAAAACTCGATTGTAATTAATTCAGTACTGCATGATGTGAGCTGCGAAAATGCCCTGATCATTAACTCAAGAATCCATGGATTAACTGCAGGAAAAAATGCCTTACTCTACAATGTTTGTGCGGAAAACCTGGAGCTGGGGGATTCAAGCGTTCGAGCGGATGTTTACCAGGATGCAGATACGACACATCAGTTCTATACGACACTGTCACGTCATGGTGGCGATGACTGGCATGAAAAGCTTGCAAACAATGCGATGAGCTACGATGAGCTGCACAAACTTAACCTGCAACTTGACCCGTCTGAAACGGAAAAACTGTCTCGTAAAAAAAGCAGCCTTTAAGGCATTGGCAGGCCTTTTTTCTTGGCGTTGGATAAAACCTTTTTGGCATTAGCATTGCCATTCATGCGCTGATAAAAGTATTCAGTCATTTGGGAACTAGCAGTATGGCTTTCCAGGCGGAGTTGAATTTTTCGATCAATCAGTTCAATTTCATCTGTCTTGATAAAGGTTTTTATTTTAGCTGCGAGCTTTGTATCATATGTATTTGCCAGCACCCAGTCATCGGCAATCATCGCTGTAGGAAAATTCTTTACGCGCTCGCGGTGCATCGATATAATTGTTTTGAAGAGCTCTTCTTTCAAAACCTTTTTCCTGAAGCTTTCATATTTATTCATATAGTAAAGAAGAATAGGCAGATCATTCATCGCCGAGCGCAAACGTTTATAGGACTTGTTAAATGAGGACTCTTTTGCTGCCATAAGCTGAGATAGTTGATACACATTTACCCTAAGGAGATTACGAAAAGTGGCAGATGATGGAGCAAGTTTATAAGCTTTTTCCGCATATGGCTTTAACTCCTTGGCATCAGGAAAATCTTTGTACACCGCACGAGTCATACAATTAGTTACATATTGAGAAAGTAAGTACGCCATAGAAAGTTTGTCTTTTTTATCAACTTTTATTAATCGTTTTTGATTATCCTTGATCGTCTCTTTAATCGTTTTGAGGTATTCCGGGAATTTCTTTCCACTGTAGAATTCTGCCAGGGCTTTCTCTTGTTCACTGCTGTCGAACTTTACAGGTTTTATGCGATCATAAATTTTCTTGTATATCTTGATATCTCGCGTGATTTCAGCATGATCGACCAATGCTGTATAAGTGGCTTTTCGTTTGGGTGCTATAAGCAGCGACTTATACATTAAATCAACGGCCTCTTTATACATATCGTGATTTAATATGTGCTTATGCACGCTCTGGTATTCTTTTTCATTTGAATAAAAGTGAGACAATGTTTCCGTGGAATAATCCGCTTTAGTTGCTTTTAGATCAATCTTTGATGACAGATAATCAATGACTGCACTGCTAATTAATGCATCCTGGGTATTACTAATTTGAATACTGTTGCGCGGAGACAGCTTATATGCTTTTATCAACATCTGGACCATTTTTTGAAAATCAGCCATATCGTTTGTCAGGTTAAAACGGTTGCGATAACTTAAGGCGGAGTTGTTGAGAGTTGTTGACGATTCCGGAAGCTTATTGTAGGTATCGATTGCTTTGGTAAAAAATGTGAGCGCGGCTTTTTCCTTGTTATCAACCAGGCTTTTCTGGCCCTGCAAATTGAATAGAGATGCCTTGTTATAGTCGCTCGTTAGATCCGTGCGTTTTGTCCATTTGATCATCTCATCGAGATCACTTGCAATCACCGCTGAAATACGTGCAGCATACTGCTTTTCATCTTTTTTTGAGGCTTTGTTATAGGCTTCATGGATCATCTTTTTGGCTTTGCCTATTTCGCCCAGGCGCCTGTAGATTGTTGCCAGCTCAGTTAATACCATAAAGTGGCGGTTTGTCTTTTTCAAAAGTTCTGCGAAGAGCTTTTCGCCTGCTTTGTATTTCCCCAACCAAAAATAAACCTTGCCAAGATATAATTTATATTGGCTGTTTCCCTTAGAAGCACCCGAGACCATTAATAAGGTTTTTTCCGCTTCCTGAAGACCTTTTTTCTCCTTGGCTTTATTCTCTTGAGCATGGGCAAGATCGATTTGCAGTATGCCAAGTTCAAATCCCACAGGGATGGTATTTTCCAGGTCGATTATTTCCTGAGTCAAACGGCTTAGACCCGGGTCTGATTTTTGTACACCTTGAAAATATTTCAACCATATTTGCTGTCTAAGATTATCATCAGTCTCTTTGACCATTTGATTGTATACACTTCTAGGTTGTTGTTTCTTGGTTAAATTATTCCAGTACTTGTCTGCCAGTTTGCTATAATAGTCACCATACTCTTTTTCTTTTTTGCTGTAGTTTTTCATACGACCGAATACATAAGGTTTTAAGATATCATGCGCTTCCTGTTTACGGTTTAAAGAAATGAGTGCCAGGCCAAGTACCCGTGTGCCATCGGTATTTTTTAAAGCTTTTTTATGTGGCAAAAGAATGGCAACACATTTTTTATATTTCTGTTGTTTTTCCAGGAGCCCTGCATAGGCAATACAAGCATCCATATTTTTCGGGTCTTTATCATACCAGGCTTTAGTTAATTTATTTTTTAGAGCGGGAAGGTCCTTGTCAGTTGGCTTAAGTTGATAACATAGTTTATATATATTCAGGCCATTTTTCGGATTCGAGCTTAAGCAATCATTAAGAAGTTTTTTGCATGTGGGATATAAATCAGGCAATATCTTTTTTAAGAGAGGCGAGCGATTTGCCAACTTCAAGAGATCATAACTCTCAGCATTTTCTACGGTCACATGCGTCGAGTAGATTTCCCTGAGCTTTTCGGTCGCATCGTCTTTATGACTTCCATTTAGATACTTATGATAAATATTTACAGCCGCCAGATATTCTTTCTTTTCCAAGCGTTCAGCAGCCCTGGAAAAATCCTTACGTTTGACATTCCAGTCACCGTTTTTGAAGCCCACAAAAGCAATGCCCATGAAAAACCACAGAAGACAGAAAATGATGCCGGCATTAAGAAATTTAATCATGATAGGCACTTTCTCTTTGCCAAGAAAATACCAGCTTCTACTTAACATACCGGAATCTTCGTCATCAGCCACACGGTAAGAAGCAAAGCAAAACAGAGGAATAAAAATGAATGTTAAGCAATAAAGCTTAACATAAGTTCCCTGCTGATGGTCGTATGAAAAGACCACAGATAAACCGCAACCATTCAGTGTAAACATTAAGGGCGACATGCCAATGGGTTTCATGTTTGGAAATTGATTTAGGAGTTGGGCCTGGATATCCTCTGGGGTCTGTTCGTCTTCTTGGATCTGTTCTTCTGCGCTCATATGTTCTTCCCACTGTTTGATTTTTGAAATGATAAGCTAGCAAATAATCGAAAATATGCAAGTGCTATGGCTGAGTCAGCACAATTGCGGCAAGCATAGAGTATTAACTAGCAGAAGGATTTAATAGTCAAGAAAAGGGCCACAGCCAATAGAGGATTTAGCATGCCTTAAACCACCAAAAAGAATAGTGAGCTTTCCAGCATCAGCACCGTGGAGCGGAGCAACTTATAGGGGTGGATCATGGGTGAGATTGTGATATAGTCATACAAAAGCGGGTTAAACTTTAGTCGAAATTACAGGAAGGAATGCCCAAAAAATCCTGCAATTCTGGATTGCCGAATAAAATCATCCTAAAATTAGGAAATTAGAATGCCACAAATTATTGGACCCAATTGGAAACTTGAAACAGAAGCAGCAAACTGGGAACCACGTGATTCCTGCGCTGAATATGTATTTGATAATCATATGTGGATCATGGGTGGCTGGTTTGACCGACTAGAACCAAATCCCCGTGATGTGTGGAAATCCCCAAACGGTAAAGACTGGGAAAAGGTCTGCCAGGAAGCGCCCTGGGAAAAGAGTGACTTACCGGCTTTTTGTGTTTTTCAAAATCAAATGATTCACATGGGTGGACGCAGTTTGCCCGGAACTGAATGCAGCAACGAAGTCTATGCCACAACCGATGGTGCGAACTGGAACTGCTTGACGCATGATGCGGGATGGCGCCCGCGCCTCGGTGGGGCAGCAATCGAATTCAACGGTAAGCTTTGGCTCTTTGGTGGTACTGCAAGCTTTTATGAATACACAGATGAAACTTTAATGAATGATATCTGGTCCAGTCCGGATGGTATCAATTGGAGCTGTGAAAGCGAATCAGCACCGTGGTCGGCCCGCGCTTATCATAAAGCTGTGGAATTTAATAATGCATTATATCTTATTGGGGGAGGTGCCTGGGAAGGCAACATCAACAATGATGTATGGCGATCTGAGGATGGCGTAAATTGGGCCTGCATCCAGGACAGTGCAGCATTCTCACCGCGCATCTGGCATGGTGTCGAAGTTTACCGCGATCATATATGGGTACTTGCTGGCGATGAAGTATTAAATGGACGCAGCGCAAATGTTCGTAACGATGTCTGGTTTTCGAAAGACGGCATTCACTGGCAGGAACTAAAAAGTGAGACGATTTTTTCCGAACGTCATGAAGTAAGCACCTGGGTATTTGATAATAAATTATTCCTTGGGGCCGGCCATGCTCTACCGCTGTCGAATGAAGTATGGTGCTTAAGTCTACCGACGGATTTTGGACAATGAGCAAAGACGATCCATTATTGGCAATTAACGGTGGTAGTCCAGCAAAGACAACAGACTACAGCACTGGCAAACGTTACCTGGATAACGAAGCAAATAACTTAGGAAATGATAATATTAATACTCTCGCAAATTATGAGCACGATCCAATTTCAACTTATAAGTCTTGCCTAAATGAAGACAAAAGTAGACTTGATCTAAATCAAAATGACATAAATAGAAGGCAGGAGATGGCACATGAGTGACGACGCTAAGCGAGTCCCCTGTACGAGTTGCGGCGCTGGCATTCTCATCGCAACGGCCGACCGAAATGAAGGTCAATGCATGAAATGCAAGCCATCGACCGACCAATCAATGCCGAAAAGTACCCAAGGCGAAAATCCAATAGCGGGTATATTTGCTGGTCTCTTCCTGATCGGCCTCGGCGCTGGCCTATATTATCTGTTCTACTTGCTGGAAAGTGGTGGTATCGGATCTATCCGCTTACCCGGGATCATTATCATCGCCTATAAGCTTAGTGGTAAATGGATTGTGTCAGGACTTGTCGGCATTCTCGGTGTCTTTCTGGTTTATGTCAACATCCTAGATGTGCTGCGCAGGAAGAAATAAGTCGCATTGAGAGGTTCTGAGAAGTCATCGGTGCGACTCACATGTTGAGCTCAGAATCGATTCAGGGATGAGCCCGTTAGCTATATTTTACTGCCATGAATTCAAGCGTCTTTGAATCTGTTTATCAAAATGTAAGATTTGATTTTCAGGAACATCATAAGCTTTGGCAAGGTCCTTGAAGCGTCTAAGTTGACTGACAATCTCTGTTATTATTTTACTGGCTTTCCTTTGAGAAATCCCCGATTCTTTAAACAGACTCAAGATTGCTTTTTTACCTGGTCTGTCATATAGATAACTAAGCTGCAAAGCATGTTCCTGATTGTTTAGTACATTTGGTAAAATATCATATGCCGGTGTCAGATCCCAGCCAGAGGGCCCATGATAGAATGAATAATTCTTTAAATGATCATCCGTGTTGCCAATTAAAAAATTAAAGCAACTTTGCTTTAGGAATTGCAATACAGTTTTTTCCGGGTCATTGCTGTATTGTTGAATATGACGTAAGAGCTCAAGATAGGTACTATTATAATAGCCGCTTAAATTCATCAAAGTCTGAGCACTAATCACATGATAACGTCCACCATCACTGATATCAAAACGTTTACTTAGAAAGACACGCTTATCAGCAGCTAAATCAATAATCTTAAATTCTGCAGTATTAATATCACAGTCTTTACACAGTTGCATAGCAGTTGCTTCAAGTCCGCAAATATCATATTGATCATGTATTGACGGAAATTTTGCAATCCATTCAATCCCTGCTTCATCTATAATGATTGCTTTAGGACGCGCACCTCCCGGTGATGAACCTGCTTGTAAGAGAGCTGCAAAGCTTTCTTTAATACCATTTGGGTCGTTCTCAAAACTCTGCGCTGCATTGACTAAATCATCCAATTCTAAAATGGATCGCCTTTCTGCTGTCTTACGCCATCGTTTATTTTCTGTATACGCTAAGGCGCCAAGGCAATTCGTATTTAGATGCAATAATAACTGTGGCCATATATCTAGACTTAAGGGCAGCTTTAATTTTTTGCACAGTAGGCGACGGCCCCAGGCATCTGGAAGCGAATCTTCAAAAACGCCATGTAGTCCACTTTCTGTAGAACTTGAAAATGGTTTAGTTTCCAATGGCATGCTTGCAGGATTTAACGCAATCGCAAAATTGTTTTCCAGATAGGCTTCATCATAGCGGAATTCAGAAACTAAACGTGTTCCTTTGGGTCCTGCCTCTTCTGCAAAGCGGAGCTCGCCTGCTCGCATAACAGAGCCATTCGCATCACGAAACCATACATAGATTGTAGCCATAATTAATCGTCAAATAAGGATTTTGAAAAAAGGAATTGCAAATTCTCTGGTCGACCATAAAGCTCTATCACCCGAATCCAGCTGCTAACTGCTACACCAGGTTCACCGGCTTCCAGCTTACGATACGATTCACGTGACACACCCACACGGGCAGCGGCCATTGCCTGGGTGTCCCCTGTTTGTTTCCGTGCTTTTCGCAATGCTAAAGACAATTCTGATAAATAGTTAGCCATAATACATATAATAATAGGTAAAATATGCAATTTATCAATAAAATACATAATATTTAATGTATTTTATAGTATAGAATACTGAGCGCTGATCAGTCCACCATCAGAGAGCAAACGATTTGCGAGCGGTCACGAGACCCTACCTTTAGTTTATCCCTAATAATGAATTATTGAGGCTATTCTGGACACGTTTGTCCATATTAATGTCCAGAATAAATGCTGAAATGTGCAGGAATAGTGCTAAACTGGACATTCTGTCCAGTTTAGTGTCCGGAATAGTGGTATTTGATGGATCTTCCGCCACCTCTTTGGGTGATTACCCCGGCTTCTTTGAGGCTGACGAGCTGTCTTTGGGCCTTTTTTTCGTTGAAACCGAATTGCTCGGCATAGGCTTTTTTGGACACGGGTCCATTGAGGCGTATCCAATCGAGGCCTTTTAGCTCTTCCGCGTTCAAATCTGTGCCTTCTGGCCCGGTAATTGCATCTATTGAGCGTGGGAACTTGAGGCAAATATAGGGGGCTTCATAGGTGATTTGAGGCAGGGGGAGGTCGTATTTTTCTGGAAGTTCCTTAATTGTCTGAAATCCGAGCCCGCGTTGCTCAACGAGGCGGAGTTGGTCGAAAATGTACATAATTTTAGGATTTCGGCTCAATGAGGGTGCATTAAGTGTTCTTATATCATCGAGGGTGAGGGGAGGAACGGGCTCTCCAGGGCTTTTTATGGTGATCTCATCGTCTGTAATGGTAAAATAGATAGGTGCGCCCTCTATATCGTAATCGCGGTGTACAATGGCATTTATGAGGGCTTCACGGAATACAAGCAAAGGAAAGTCGTATTTACGCTCACGTTGAGCCTGTTCCCGGTTGATCTGGTGGCCAATATGCTGCTCAAACCAGGAAATGAGCTTTTCCGGCTGGCGAATGAGCGGTCCGTCAAAGGTTTCGATTTCTTCGCGCCCATTGACCTGCAATGTTGCACGTATCACAGCATTGTGATAAATGAGCTGGGGTTCTGTCCCAAAGAGGAGAATGCCGATGCCTGTAGGTGCGATGCCATTCCCCGTATCTGCAAGTAAACCGAGCTTCATGAATGTCCGTAGAAATGTTTTAGAACCATAGGGTGCATCGAGCCCGGCAGTATCGAGAAACCAGTTTACATCGGGTTCAGATAAATCATCAAGCGAGGCTTTTTTCTCGGCTTTTTCTTTTATGCTGAGCAGATTTTCAGGATCGTCGTCGCGGACGCGTTTGGCCCGTTCCTCTGCTTCGCTTTGGAAGGCCTTATTTGCATCCCAGATTTCAGCTTGCAGATCGGCATCGAACATGTGAACGTCCACACCATTATCCAATAAATAATTGATGCCTTTTAGATCTGCCATAGGGTCTGGATCTTCAACGCCGACCCAGACCTGGCTTATGCGTGCGTTAACAATAAGTTCTGCGGATCCGGGCTGATTATTTTTTCGCTGACCCGGTGCACTTGGCTCAAGGGTGGTAAATAAAAGTGCGCCTTCAAGGTTTTCAGAGGCATTCTTTCGTTCTATCACAATGAATTCTGCATGGTCGCCATCGCGCAATTCGCCACGCGAACCTGTATCGAATTTGCCATTTGCTTTGAGGAGAATTGCGCCCACCTTCGGACTGGTTTTATCATTGCGCGGTTCCTGGATGGACTGCTGCATGGCATCGATGGCCATTTCCATATACTTGCGGGTATCAACTGCCTTCTTTGCCATTAAAGTCGCTCCATGACCCATTTGTACTCACTGCAAATAGAATCGATGAGTTCGGGTTTTGGGTCTGGCAGTACGTCGAATGTATAGGTCTCTATTTCAATGTTCGGGCTGTGCTCAAAAATAAGATCTAGAAATTTATCTGTTATGTAGTGACTTGTTGAGCGCATTTCATCGTTGCCTTCGAAGGGCAGTGGTACATGAAAATGAACCAGCCAGCGGCCGTTGAGATTTGCCTCTAGCGCCGGGCCGAGGTCCGGATAATTTGCGATGCAAATATCGCCCACATAAATACGTGTCTGATGCAGATAGACGGGCTCATCATAGGCCGTGAGAAAATGTTTTGCTTCGGTGCCGGTATTGTTTAAATCGATGGCTGCGGAAATTTGTATCTTGGGTACGTCGATGCCGGCATCTTTTAGTTTTTCATAGGCATCCGCAAGGTTTTCATTTTGCAAAGAGAGGTGGCAGGTATCGTAACAGATACCGAGATATTTTGTTAATTGGGAATCGACGCGCTTGAGTTTTTTGAAAAATGCGATGCTTTCCTCGGTATTTTCGAGAAAACAATCCGGCTCCGGCTCAAGGGCAATTTTTATCGTTTTACCAAACTGAGCTTCGAGCTCTGCGGCATAGCGCGCCACGGACAAGAGGTTTGCGATGGCATTTTCGGGTTGCCGCTTTTGATAGGTAACCGGCACAGTGCTGATGGAGCCTTCAATGCCATCGGGCAGGCATTGGACGAGAATATCCATGAGGCTTTTTGTGTAGTCGAGTCGGGCATCGTCGCCCCAGTCGGGGGTATACACTTTTTCTTTTACAGAGAGTTCATGGAATGGCCCATAGGGAAAGCCATTGATGGTGAAGAGGTACATGTTTTCTTTGGCACAGAGCTCGGTGAGGGCATCGGCGGAATTCTTGAGCTCGTCAATACAACTGTGCGGGAACCACAGACCCAGGCCAAATGCGTCGCTGCTATTTATCTGCTGACGTATGGGCACGGTATAATTGCGGATGTTGTTTAACACATCGTCTAAACTTGCGGACTTATGCACATTCTGGCAATAGGCCAGGTGACTATTTCGGAGTTTCATTTTCGTCTTTCTTCTTTTTGTATTTGCCGCTGAGTATATCGCCCATCAACTTCTGAAAGTCAGGATCTTTTGCGAGTTTCAATAATTTGGGATTGGTCAACAATTTTAAATAATTCTCTTCTTCCATAGCCTTGACGATTTCGGGATCTTCAAGTATTTCCTGCAAGGCTTTATTTTTTAGGGCGAGATCAAGGATCTTATTCTGAGCGTCGTCGTTGATCATATTGTTTTTAGAGCGGTTATTTTTTATATCCTCTCGGGCCAGCTTAATTGCAAGTTCCCAGTAGTTCGTACTTTTTTGAGTACTTAAAAAGACGACATTTTTATTCGAGTAGCTTAGGTATTTAATTTGCTTGATTTTGTTCAGAGGAATTTTGGTGATGTGCTTACCTACTTTGATGAGGTAAGCCTTGTCTTTCGTATAATTCAGGTAAAGCCCTTCAATTGTCTTATTGTCGACTGTTTCGATGCGCAATTGATGTGTACCGGCACTGCCGTTTACGCAGCAAAGAAGGGCCGCTAAAAAAAAGAGTCTGTGTAAATATGTCATGCAGCTAATCTATTTGTTTATAGGCATCTTGCCAAGTTTATTCGTTGATTTTATGAAATGGGTTTACGAATCAGATTCAGGGGGGACGTGATGGTCTTATAGGGCGACGATTGTACGCCCTTTGTGTTTGCCTTCGAGCATGTCAAAGGCTGCATGGGGTACATCGCTTAATTCTATTTCCCGGACCATCTCTTCCAGATTGTCGGGCTTCCACTTATTTGCCAGTTTTTTCCAGATTCGTTTGCGCAGTTTCATATCGGTTCGCACGGTATCAATCCCTTGCAGCAAAACAGCCCGCAGAATAAATGGAAAGACATTTATATTTAAGCCGGAATCATATGCCAGGCCGCATGAACAAACCAGACCGCCGTAGTTCGTGCCCTTGATGGCTGCTTCCAGAAATACGCCGCCGAGGGTATCGATGACCGCGCCCCATTGTTGTTGCATCAAGGCATATTGGGAATCGAGAAGAATTCGGTCGCTGTGCACGGTTTCTGAAGCACCCATTTCTATTAAATAGTCGAACTCGTTTTCTTTGCGGCTGGCAGCAGTCACTTTGTAGCCCAGTTTACTCAATATCGTTATGCTAAGCATGCCGACACCACCACTGGCACCAGTAACAAGGATGGGATGATGCTTCGATACACCATGTTTAATAATCAGGTCGACACACAAGCCAGCGGTAAGCCCCGCAGTGCCATACATCATGGCATCTCGACTGGTCATTTTTTCAGGCATTGGCACAACCCAGTCTTCAGGTACACAGATATACTCACTGAGCCCGCCAGAGATTCCCACACCCAGGTCGAAGCCAGTAACAATGACCCGATCTCCTTTTTGAAAATTTCCGTTAGGGTCGTCCTCCACCACTCCGGCAGCATCGATTCCAGGCACATGTGGATAGGACTTTGCAACACCGGGTTGTCCGGCAATCGCCAACGCATCTTTATAATTTAATGAGGAATATTCAACCTTGATTCGTACATTGTTAACGGGCAATTCATCCATGTCGCGGCTAACAACTTGAGCCAGAAAATGCTCTTTTTCTTCGACCACAAGCAAGGATTTGAATTGATCCGATGAGTCGCCAGTTTTTTTCTTCTCAGACTGCATCCAGCCATCAATTTTTGAAAAATCAATTTCCAAAGTTGGTTCAGTATTTTGTTTCGAGTGTCTCGATTCGGCATACTGAATCGTCTCATCGCCAATATCGCTTGTTGAAGAATGCTGGCGCTCGGCAATTTCAATGGTTGTGGATACCCGGTTACGTTGAGTTTCAGACCCTTCAACGGTTGATTCAAGCTCTGCAATCGGGTCGTGATCGGGGCTTTGTTCCTTGCGAAACTCAGCCATACCCATTTCTATGGTCCCCTGGTCAAATGACTCGTTAGGTTTTTGGCGTTTATCATTAGGCCTCGACCAAAAGTCTGATCCGTCCTCTTGAAAAAGCATCTTGGATGTCAAGTTTATAGGTACAGTTTTTGTCTTGTCACTGTTCTCTTCTGCTTTCACTGCTTTATAATTATCCAGTTAACTTTTGTTATTTCGTCCAATTCTTTGCGCAAATTATATGCCAAAAAAATTAAAAGTCATCTCGCCCAAACTCAGCTTTCATTCTCGCCAGTGGTTTTAGAAGTAAATGCACGGTTCATTCTCGCCAGTGGTTTTAGAAGTAAATGCACGTCCAAGAGTCGCATCAAGAGACCCTTTTTAGTTGGAATCTATGTTTGGAGCGATTTTTTTGAGAAAAGACTCAAACTCAGCAAACCACAGGGCCTGTTTCAGTAGCCATTTCTTTGAGCTTATGCATCATCATCATCTTCATGATCAAGTAAGTCGTGTAGTGCATCTGAGACGGACCGTTTGAGGTTAATTACGGTGCGACCCATGAGCTTGCCTTCGAGCATGTTATAGGCATACTCAGGGACGTCCTCTAAATGAATTTCCGTGGAAATTTCATCGAGGGTTTCAGGTTTCCAATCCGTTGCCAATTTTTCCCAGATCGCCTTGCGCACGTCCATATCTGTACGAACAGAGTCGATGCCTGTGAGTGTAACGGAGCGTAAAATAAATGGGAATACATTTATATCTAAGGCCGAATCATAGGCCAGCCCGCATGAGCAGACCAGACTGCCATAGGTTGCTCCCTTCAGAGCTGCTTCCAAGTAAAGGCTGCCGAGAGTATCGATGGCCGCACCCCATTTTTGCGGCATGAGTGCATACTGGGACTCGAAGAGTATTTCTTCACTGTGAATAACCTCATGGGCGCCCATGCTTTTGAGGGTCTCGAATTCTTTTTCCTTGCGGCTCGCAGCTGTTACCTGGTAGCCCAGTTTAGATAGTATTGCCGTGCAGAGCATGCCCACACCACCGCTGGCACCCGTGATAAGAATGGGGCGATGCATCGATGTACCGTGTTTAATAATTTCATTTACGCATAATCCTGCTGTCAGTCCTGCAGTGCCATAGATCATTGCCTCTTTGAAGCTGAGTCCGTCTGGCAAAGGCACAATCCAGTCTTCCGGCACAGAAACAAACTGGCTGTGCCCGCCGGATATTTTGACACCCAGGTCGTAGCCGGTGACAAGCACTTTATCGCCTTTCTTAAAATCTTCATGGCTAGCTTCTACAATCGTACCAACTGCATCTATACCCGGCACATGCGGGTAGGATTTTGCTACACCGGGTTGCCCGGCAATGGCCAGTGCATCTTTAAAATTAAGCGATGAATAACTGACCTCAACCCGTACATTGTTGTGGGATAATTCATTGAATCCGCGTTTAACAACCTTGGCTAAAAAGTTGTCATTGGCCTCTACAACGAGCAGCGAGTCAAAGCCGTCTTTTGGAGCCGCAGTGGCTGTTTCAGGTTTGAGAGCCGTGACCTTTCTTTTGGCGGGTTTCAGCCAGTCCCGACTCTTATTGTCAACTTCCTCAGTCGGTTCTTTTAAGCCTTTTGCGGCTTGCGCTAAATTCATTGTTTCGGTCTTTTGCTCGCTTGCAGGGACCTTTGTTTCCTCGATCTCATTTTGCGCAGTCAATTGGCTGCGTTCGGCAATTTCAACTGTACCCGTCCAGTCGGGTTGTTCATCGGAAATGTGAACAGTGGTATTCGGATCGAGCAGGTCTTCCATTTCTTCAAGAAATAGGTCGAGCTTAATGTCTTCGGTATCTTCACCGAAGTCTTCATGTGTTTCTTCTATCTTGTCACGTTTTTTAGGCCGAAACCAGTAATCTTTTTTTTCATCGTGAAAGATCATCTTGGCAGTGCGGTCAATTTTCTGCGGCTTTTCCGGCCTTATTCCGCTACCAAAGTCTTCGTCTTCGCTCATTGTTCACCTACTCTTATAAAAGCTTTAATAACACCATCTGCATAATTATCAACTAAATCGAAGGCTTCTCTGCTTTGTGAAAAATCAAATACATGGGTTTTCAAAATAGCCAAATCAATCGAATCATTTGTCAACAGACTTATTGCCTGTAGCATGCAGTTATTTTGCCTGCGAATATTGATGATGCTTAATTCCTGCCGGCGGAGGATATCCGGCATAAAGCTGATACGCATGTCCTCAACAATGCCGACAATCAGCAGTTTTCCCCCTGGCGCGAGGAGTCTGCAGCCCTCATCCAGAGCAGATTGCTGCCCGCAGCATTCGATAACCACATCGAATTGACCGAAAAAAGTGTCCAGCTCATTCGCTTTTAATGCGTGCGTAGAAAGAGTTTTGGCGACCTCAAGCCGGTAATCAAGAAGATCGCTGATGAGTTCAATGGCATGTCCCTCTGCGATGGCAGCAAGTGCGACGGCCAGGCCAATCGGACCGGCGCCGAGAATAGCAATTTTATCTCCAGAAGACAGGCTTGCCTGTTGAATGGTATATGCGGCCACAGACAGGGGTTCAACCAGAGCGGCATCCTCATCACTTACTGTATCCGCTACCTGGTATAGCGAGCGCTCAGGCATGACATAATATTCGCTGAGGCATCCGGGAAGCTGCCCGGGGCACCCCATAAAAACCAGATTGCGACAGGTATGCTCACGACCAGACAAACACTGATCGCATTGCCTGCAAGATACAGCAGGATCGACAGCGACACGATCGCCAGGCCGCAACGAAACAGCATCGCCGGCATCTAAGACGGTCGCGACGCATTCGTGCCCAAGAGCGAAGGGGAATTCCATCACCTGAGCACCAATATTGCCATTGCGATAATAATGCATATCAGAGCCGCAAACTCCGACCATGTCTACCTGCAATAAGACATCATCTGCCTTTTGAATTACAGGTGTATCCTGCTCTTGCATTTCCATTGAACGAATCTGGGTAAGTACCTGGGTTTTCATAGCTTTCCTCGGTGCCCGTTAGTAAATCTCTATGCGTAAATTTATTCGTGAACAATAACAAGTCAAATTCTTGTCTAAGAACGAGTACTCTATAAGCCCATACGGGGCAAGGTTCTTTCCTCAGTCTTCTTCGTCATCGCAATCGCATGATGATTGGCGCTTTGCGACCACACAGATACGTTTTTTTATTGATTTATAGACCTTAATTTCATATACTATATGCAAAGGGCATATAGCTAATCGGGGACTTTTTTTGAAAAATTCTTACATTTGAAAAATTTCCTGCTATAGGTAATAGTGGGCAGTCCGGCATAGGTCTTTGCTGTACTTGATGGAATGGAAACAGGTCTAAATGAGGCCAGCAGTCGCTTTCATTTTAAGTTGGCACAGAATATGCAGGAACAAGTCATTAGCTGAAAAGCCTGCAAGTGGAACAGAAATTGCACGATTCGGTGAATCGCTGGGTAGCTTTCCCGCATCTAAATAGATGAGTGTGCAACTTCATAACTTAGAAGGGAGGCTGAATATGTCTTCTATAGTGGACCTACTGGACACTGACTTAAGTGCCCAAAATAACGAAATACTCACATTTCTTGACTACCTCGAACTCGTAAAAAAAGAACCCTGGATCACCCGCAACTCGATGCAATTGCTGCATGATATGTTGTTGTCTTCCGGTGTTGAGCATACGATTATTCCAGGTAAGCCGGTCATACATAAATACAATTTTTTTGAAGATGCGTCTTTGGTAAAAAAGAACATCGTTTTCGGCCAGCAAAAAGCGAAGCAAAATCTGGTGGAGAAGATTGATAATGCCAGTCGCGGCATGGAAGCATCCAAGCGCTTATGGATTTTACTGGGTCCTCCGGGCTCGGCAAAATCGCGGTCCATGGACGGGATTAAAGGGGGCCTCAACAGATACAGTAATTCGGATGAAGGCAAAACCTATACGCTCTTATTGCCAACGATAGATGAGCGCCTCAAAGACCGGGCACTATTTACCGAGGATGGTATATATTACCTGCAGGCACCACTATTTGAGCGGCCTCTGCAAATTATCCCCGAAGACCTGCGCGAGGCGTTTGCAGATGAAATAAATAAAAATCTTGATGAAGCAGCAGTCGCAGAATTTCTCGAAAAAAATACCCATTATGACCAGGAGTTTAAAGTGAAGATCGAGGGTTTAATTTCGCCATTTGCCACCCTTGTCCTCAAAGAATTTATGCAAAGCAAGGGCATAAACCTTAAAGAATGTTTGTCTTATGTAAAAGTGAAGCGCATGGTTTTCGATGCGCGTACAAAAACGGGTATAGGGTCCTATACGCCGCGGGATGAAAAATCGCAAGAGGCCGGTTCGCTGGTTGGTAATGTGGACTATTCCTTGCTACCACGATTTGGCAGCGAGTCGCATCCACTGGTGCATGATTACAAGGGAGAGCTTTGTGCCGGTGCCAATGGCCTGGTTGAGATTCACGAAATTCTCAAGTTGTCAGACAAGTTCCTTTACGAACTTCTCTTTGCCACCCAGGATCGTTTCTTTAAACCGGAAGGGCAGCCACCCATACCGTTCAATGGTGTCATCATTGGGCATACAAATTTCCATGAATACAACATGTTCCAAAACAATAACAGTTTTGAAGCACTGCGTTCACGAACCAATTTTATTGAAATGCCGCTCTCCGTTAATTTTAAGGAAGAGGAAAAAATCTACACCTTTACCTATTCGAACCAGCAGCGTAACTGGCATGACGAGCGCAAACACCTGGCGCATGTCGCACCGCACAGTATCGAACTTCTAAGTTTGAGTGCCTGCATGTCGCGCCTATATGAATCAAAACGCAATCCCAATTTATCATTGCTGCAAAAAGCGCTGATTTATGCCGGACGTTCGGACAGTGGTGTGGATAACAATATGGCGAAAGCAATCATCGAAGAGTTTGATTACATCAAGCCATCGGAGGGAACATTTGGTCTGGATCCGCGCTTCATTCAAAACACATTTGAAAATGCCGAACATTTTCAAATTAATGAATATGCCGCAAATATTCAACAGTTAAAAAATAATGAAGTGGAAGAAGCAATGCTTACATCCATTGCCTTGAAGAACCCCTGTGTGACACCGCTCGACCTATACATGCGGCTCGAAAATAACATTAAAGAATCATTCGCAAATAATAAAAGCAAGCTTTCATTATATGTAGAAAAAATTCTACCACAGGCGAAATCGTGGATCTTTGGACAGATCGCATCCGATGTGTATTCCGCTATCTTGCGTGATGACAGCATCGTCGAAAGCACCTGGAAAAAGTATACCGACCATGTGCGCGCCTACGCTCATAGTACCACTGTAAAACATGAAGTGACCCAGGCCGATGTTAAGCCGGATGAAAAATTCATGCAGACCATCGAGCAATATCTTGGTATTCCTGAGAAGGATGTTTTTCGTAAGGAATTGTCCGATGCAATTGCCACGGTGAATTATGCGGTACTTCTTAGCGATGAACCATCCTATCAAAATGCCATTAAGAAATACGTTTTTGAAAACGAGTTTAAATCGGGCGAGAACATGAAACTTCTTGGTTGGATAAAAAGTGGAACAAGTGCTGCGAATGTGCATTCAAAGGAGCAGGACCAACTTAATTCAACGGTGAAGTACCTCATGGATACTCGCGGCTATTGTGGTAAGTGTGCATTTCAGGCACTGACTATAACGGCGAACGCATCCAGTATTAGTAGAGACTCATAAACGGAGGCCAGCTATGAGCTCCGATATAGATATAAATTCCAATGAGTCCGAAGGTGCCTTCAATGAATTTATCGAAGACACTCTTACGGAACTTATTGATGAGATAATCAGCAATGGCGACATTGACCAGCGCGGCAGCGATGTCATTATTGAAATGGATGAAATGAAACCGCCCACCTTTGTTTATGAAAACCAGGGTGGAGGCGCCGGGCAAGGTGCCGGGCAAGGCCCGGGATCGGGCGGTGGCAAACTAAAATTCAGTGTGCCGCTTAAAATGCTGATGGACGCCATTTCAAAACGCCTTCGTTTGCCAAATCTACTGAAATTGGGCGACGGGAAAATCAAAGAAATCTCCTACGAATTTAAAACCTTTGGAACTTCAGGGGTATTGCTTGATCGCCGCCGCACCTTTAAGCGCGCATTAAAGGCAAGTGTTGGCCTGGGCATATATGATCCGGAAAATGGTGACTACGATGTGCAAATTCGTAAAAAAGATAAACGCTTTAAATTACCCGAGCGGGTAGAGAAGCCCAAATTTAGAGCAGTGGTATTTTACATGGGCGACATATCCTACTCCACAATGGGCGAACGACTCGAACTGGAAAAACGTGTGGTTAATTTCATTCATTATTGGCTCGATTATAATTATGGTGAGGACAATGTGGACCATCGTTTTTTTGTGCATGATAGCACAGCCTATGAAGTACTTCCCGAAGATTTCTACAATGTCTCGAATGCTGGCGGCACCGAAGCAGCCGGGGTATTTGAGCTGGTCAATCAGATCGCCAGAAATGAATACGACCCACAGACGACAAATTATTATGCATTTTATTTTGGGGATGGTGAGCTCTTTGAAACGGATGCCAGTAAAATTATCACCCTGCTTGATGAAGAGATGAAGTCCATATTTAACCGCATCGGGGTAGTGGAAGTAAAGCCAAGCCATTACAGTCATTTGCGCAAGATGATTGTGCAGAAATTTGGCCACGACCCAATTATAAAAGTCGGCGAGCTGAAAAATAAGAATACAATTATCGAAATAATAAAAACCCTTTTTAGTGAGAATGCAAGCCATCAACCGGACCTGATAAAATGAGACCTATTAGCACAGACAAAGGATTGGCTTTTCTCGAAGAACGGGTTTTGCATTATGCCAATGTATACGAACGCCAATTGCCAGAAATGCGCTTTTTCATTCTCGATGAAAATGAATTTGCCTCGCTTTTGAGCAAACACGTCTATCCCACGAGCCCTGTAAACATATGGGAAGGGAAGGAGATGGTGGGTCGTCGATTACGTGTAGAAAGCGGCCAGGAAACAAGTTTGTATTATGAAGTTGTACAAACGGGCCGTCCATCATATGGCTATCTCAACGAAACAAATTCAGCAATGATGCAGGCATCGGTAATGGCCCATGTCGTTGGCCATTGCGAATTTAGCGAACTCAATGTGATGCACGATTCAAATGATGACCGCACCGAACAGGTCATGCACCTGGTGCGACAAATTGATATGGGCCGCAAACAAATGGGTGAGCGAAATTATAAAATATTCTGGAATGCTTGCGAGTCGGTTAGCGGGTTGATCCATCCAAATTCGCAATTCAATCTGGAAAACTCCATCGAATACGATTCAAAAGTGAATGCGGCCAAGAAAGCAATTCCAGTGGAAAGTGGGCCGGAACTCTACTTGCCATATTCATCCACGCTTGATACGCTTTTAGAAAAAAAAGAGTCTGAGTCGACTATGCGCGTACACGAGGAACGACGCTACGAGGAACGTATGACTCTGGATCGCAAGGGCTATAAGCTATATGCGCCCTGCCAGGACATCCTTGGATTCCTGAGAGAATTTGCTCCCAACAGCAATCCGGAACAATCGATCCTTGAGTATATGTATGCGATAAATAAAAACCGCGATTTTATCATGCGTACACAGATCATGAATGAGGGTTGGGCAATGTATTGGGAAAAGAAAATCATGCATGACTTGTTCCGTGAAAAAGCATGTCCCGGCATTATTGAATATGCCAAATCCGTCTCCGGTGTTTGTTTTCCCAGGCCCTGGTTCCAGCGCAATCCTTATCACCTGGGCTATCACATGTGGGAACATATAGAAGAGCTTTATGAAGATGGCAAAGTGACACTCGATTATGTCGAGGAAATCGATCTTGAAACGAAACGTACATGGCACAAGCCCATCGATAAAACACCCATGCAATGCATGGAACATCTGGTGGAGAGCATAACAGATTACGAATTTTTGCGCCGCTTTCTGTCGCCGGAACTCATTACGAAATTTCATCTCAACCGTATCCATAAACGCCAGGCCCAGCAGCTGGGAATACGAGCAGAAGATGTGATGAAGGAAGACCCGTATTATATCTGGCTAGAACCGGAACCCATTCTCGACGAGATGTTAAACTTTTTTGTGCACTTTCATCAGCCAAGAATTTATTTAGTAGATGACGACTTTATGGATGGCGGGCTCTTGCTCTTTCATCGCAATGATGGTCGCAAACTGCGCAAGGACTGGATACAACCCACTCTAAAAAATCTCAATCATATATGGAAGTCATCCGTATCGCTCGTTACAGATAACATTTTGTATGTTTATCAGAGCGGGGCAATCAAGGAATCACAAATTTCAGAAAATACATTTGAGGAAATTTGCGAACGCATGCAGAGTGGCGAAAAAGCACTTAGACTATAGGGGCATTACAATATGGAAGACAAACAATTTGATTATCAGAATACCCTGCGCTACCAGCGCAAGAAAGCATTGAGCTTTAACACATTTGTAGATAATTTTTTGGATCAACCGGATAAATATTTGCATACATCTGCAACAATTATCTCGGATGCTATAAAGTATTTTGGCTACGAGATCGTCATTCGCAGCGGCGAACCAATCCTCAGCTATAATATTTTTAAGGATCCCTTCAGCAATGGAATCAATGCAGTATATGGCCAGGAACTGGGTATAAAGGCAATTGTCGATGCGATTGAATCTGTCGAAAAAGAAGCGGGTCCAAAACGCGGTATCGTGCTCGTCGGGCCACCGGCCTCTGGAAAAACAAATGTGATCGACTTAATCAGCCGGGCAATTGTCGTTTATACAAAACAAAACCAGGTGCGATTGTATTCATTTTACTTTAACCTGCCAGGAAAAGACGGGCGCAATGTACAGATCCGCTGCCCCTTTATGAATCATCCCTTACTCTTATTTCCAACAATCATACATAATGAAGATGGCCAGTCTTTGAGTCCACGCTCCGAAATGCTCGAACACTTAAAAAACCGTCCAAACGGGTTCAGATCTCTGACCATTCCAACATATTATCGTTATGCCACACTGGATAAACGCAATCAGGATATCATCGAAGCACTACAAAATAATCCCCGCAATGAAGGAAAAACGCTCTATGAAATATTCGATGAATATATCATGATTGAAGAAATTGAATTTTCAGTAGGGCAGGGCAAAGGCATAGCAAATATCGATGACATGCGCCATTTGCAAACGCACCGTCGGCAAATGAATTTTGGCCACTCAGAACAGGAAGTCCTCAATGAACATCTACCGGGGCTTAATCTTTATACCTATGAAGGAGCCATGGTATCGTCGCATCGCGGCCTTCTACACATGCATGATGCCTTTGGCATTCATGGTGGACAGGGCGCCAGCGAAGAAGAATATAAACCACTGCTTATGTTGCTTGGCTCGGGCAAAATTGCCCTGGAGTCTACCCAAACCTCGATTGATAATACGGTGGTTATTACGACCAATCTTGAAGAAATGGATATGCTGGAAAATCAGCTCGCGTCAGCAAAACTACTCGACCGAATCGAAAAAATTCCGATCAACTATTTGCTCGATACGACCTCTGAGACGGAGATTCTAAAGCGCGATATGGCGAATATAAAAGAGCGTTACGATGTGGATCCAAACCTCTTGCGTATTGCCGCATACTTTTCTGTGATAACCCGTCTGCAACCACCTGTCAAACAGCAGTTGCCTTCGAAATGGAGCAGTGAGAAGAAATCGCTCTTCTACAAAATCCGCCCTGAGCAAAAGCTCTTTATTTATTCGTCTAAGCCGCAGGACCCAATACAAACCCTGAAGCAGCTGCCTCATTGGCATCCCTTCCGCAATGAATGCCTGAGAGTCGGGATAAATATCTTTGAACCAGAACTCTACAGAGATAAAATAGTCACGCACCCGGAAGCGGTTTCACTTGAGAAATCAAATGTGTTTACAAACAATGAGTTAAAACTGCTTGATGATGAATTCATGCGCTTTTTGCTGCAGGAGCATTATCCCAATGAAGGGCGTAGTGGTTTATCCATCCGCCAACTACAGAACATTATCCGCAATACATTTGCAAAGTCGGATGGTTCAAAAGTAACGGTGAACCTTTTCTTTACACAGCTCGAGCGAATTATAACAGAAGGTCCGTCGGTGCATCACTGGTTGAGCGATTCCCCACCCAAACATAAAGACCATAAAACCATATCGAGTCGTAAAATCGACGAACTTATATTCAAAGATGGCGAAGGTGATTATGGGGACTTCAAAGGACTCATTGCAGTAGTAAAGGCGCTTTACTATATGAAAATAAAAGATGAAATTACCATTGCCACAGTAGACCGTGATCCTGAGCGCATCGAGAGCGACCTGCGCAAATACCTGCAACATGCACTGCTCGCTAGAGCCCATGAAAACAAGGCATTCTCGCATATTCTCATTCCGCGTTTTACCTATGTGGATAAAGACAATGGGGAAAAGATCGACCATCCGGATGAAAATTATATGATCTCTGTAGAAAGTGTCATCGACCCGGACTCGATGAATGAAATTTTGCGCAGCACACTGGCGCAAAAATTTCTTGATTTGAATGATAGTGGCGAATTAAAACTCGAAGAAGAAAAAACACTTGTCGGTTCCAGAGACGATAATTTTCTTGATTGCTTTTCAAATGAATACAATGCGATGCTTTCGCATCGCAAAGCAATTGAAGGTGTGAGTTCTGAACAATTACGAAATGGATTTTTCCATAAGCAGAATTCAAAAATGCAGTATAATAAATTGAATGAAAGCATCAAGCACAATGTTGAGTCGATCATTCAAAACATGGTGAGCCGTTTTAGTTACAGCAAGGAAATCGCACTAGATACAATTGTCTTTGCACTGCGCCAGAACATTCTGGACTTTTCAAAAATAATTAATTGATGGATTCACATGAATTGAATATTATTGACAATGGCAACCACAGGCGCATTCAAACGGATGCGGCGGAAATTGGAGAATTTCTTGGTGTCCCCGTAACTGATAATAGCTAAATTATTCCGGGAAGCTTGTTAAGGTCACAGTTTCAAATAGCTCGAAATAAACTTCGGCGAATAAGGTAACGAGCAGTGAGCTTGCGAGTAAAAGTGCTACCAAGTGCCAAAACAAAGTCGTAAAATCCCAAAGCTTTTACTTCGTAAAAAGCTTGGGCAATAACGAATATCGAACACCTAATAATGCAGTACGAACGGAGTTATCTCATGGCCGTAATTCACTCAATCCACTGAATATTGAGAGTGCGCTGCAAAAAATGCTGTCCGTTTTTACATCACACCCGCACTGTTCACCGGAGCGTCAACAGGTTGGTCGAGCCAGTGGCGTGTCGCACCATCGGGCACGGGACGGCCGAGAAACTGGTAAAGGGAGGCCATACGCTTTTGCCAAGCGGTAACGCGCCAGTGCATCTCCGTGACATAAGGAAAATCCAAGACCTCCCACAGGTCAATAAACTCAGTTGCGGCATCGAGGGTTCTCTGGTCCCAGGAGTCCGGTGGAATGAAACGTTGATGTTGATTGGGATTCAGGTCGGGGTTGGAAAGGACCAGCCGGGTGAACAATACAGAAAGCTTAATCGGCAGGAGTCGTTCATATTCGGGGGAGTCCTGATCTACTTTTTCGAAGGCTCTATCAAGAATCCGTGACGCGGCGTTGATGGTTCTTAAAGTCAGATAAGAGTCGCAGGGCATCAGACAGTACATATGGGTTTTCGCCTTGCTGATTCGCTGATGGAGGTAGTGGATATACTTGCGGATCGACCGCCAGGCACCGCCGTAATAGGCTTTTAGGAATTCATCGATCAAGGCCGTGGCATCAAGGGTCGGGTCCCACATGAGTTTGCCTGCCAGCCAGGTACGTAGTTCAGCAAACTCCCCATGGGGGCTTTGCCGGTTTCCCTGTGTATAGATATGGGTTATGCCCAGATCTTGGTAGTGGCGGTAAGCAGCGGGTAGTGATTCGAAGTTAGCAAAGGGCACCAGGTAGTTCCAGAAGTTGGTTGCGTAGTGCCAGACGAACACTTTCTCCGTAATGCCTTTCCATAAGGCCAGGTTCTCAAGAGCCCAGTTGTTCATATCACATTCATCGAAGGGATGTACACCGCATTTGGGTTCCAGAAGGTGAGCAAAGCGGATAATAACATTGGGATGAACTTTCATCTGCTTTGGTGGAATTTGTGAAAAGCTGTAAGCCAGTGTCATCAGACATTTATCTGGATGTATTTCTGCACAGATCTCAGCAACACCATTTACCCAGTGCAGGACAGTTCCCGCGTAGCTTCCTTCCCGTTCTTCGATGGCTTTGCAATTCTCACATTCGCAACAGAAGCCGCCATCATCCTGCTCAGCAGCGAAGACCTCGCAGTCTGGATTGTCATCCATCCACGAAATCATAGTTTCCGCGGCGATGCGAATCACCTCGGGATTGGAGAAACACAGGTGGTAACCCGGCGCCTTACGCTCACCATCGACCAAGGCAAAATACTCAGGGTGTTCATCAAAGTAATCCCGTGACACGAGGAAATGGCAGTTGTGTACGCTGGGCTCGGCAAAGGCAACGCGGCCGCCATGCTCGGGGCGTTGCTGTCTCAGGGAGTTTCCATTCAGACGGGCCATGGCCGCCCAGTCTGGATTCTGCACTGCATGGTAATAGCAGGTGTCACGTGAGATAAAGGCCGGGCTGGCACTGTATTCGCCTTCTGCTATGCGCAGCATTCGGCATTTTGGCACAACGGTGATTTCTGGGCTATACCCCCGGCATCCCGTGAATCGCTCAAGAAAGTCATAAACCCCATAAAGTAGCCCTCGATCCCCGCCCTCAATGGTGATGTTATTGTCTGTCACCCCGATCCGATAGCTGTCACCAGAATTGCAGGACTGAAGTCGGATGCTATTGGAATCTCGTATGGACTCCCGGTTTATCTCGAATTGGGCTTGAGATACTTTGCTTAAATAGTGCTGTAACTGAGTGGCGGCATAGCACTCCTGTTCACTCGGATCCAGGGGAAGGCTAATGTGAAAGTGGGCCTTGCCACGATTTGAGATGATTGGCATGGCAGAATATAGAAATGCGAATCTGGTATGTCAATGAGTATGAAATCATTTACATTTAGCAAAGCAAATATGTACCGGAATACGTTCTCATTTTTCTTTATGAATTAAAAACTCAGTTTGTTTATTCCGGGAAGCTTGTTAAGGTCGCAGTTTCAAATAGCTCGAGAAAATCTTTAGTCGCTTCCACTTCGTTGTCATTCGTGTAGAATTCCCCGACCTTTTTCCGGGCAGCGCCGACATCGCCAGCGGCTTTTCCCTGGGCTATCCATTTGCGAGGCGTCGTTGACATAGGGCCCCAATTACCGACCTCAACAAACTCGCGGCTGCAAAAAACAAATTTTGGAATTGCTTCGCCGCCATTGGTAACAAAGCGTGTAAAAAAGTCTGTATTCTGCGCTCGGGTAACGAAACGAATGTCTGCCTTATCACCAGCAGCTTCCACCATTTTAATCAGTAGGGGCGTATGACGAATCACATCGCCGCACCATGTTTCGGCTATGGCGATGATATTTACCTTGCCATCGAGTGCTTGCAGGCTGGCCTTTGTTGCATCGCTTAGTTCGTATGATTCGTAAAATTCCTTGAGGCTTGCACCCTGGCTTGCTTCATCTGGATTTGCCAGCCAGTCATCCCAGCTTGTGCCGCTATTAAAAATTGCTTCTCTGTCAGGTATAGGCAATATCGGTGGTCTTGGCATTTCAATCTCCTTGATTATAACTGGTCGTATGATTCCTGGAGTAGCTCTTCAGTTGCTTCCCAACTGATGCATCCATCTGTCACTGATACACCGTATTGCAATTTTGACAAATCGTCCGGAATACTTTGTTTGCCTTCATTTATATTGGATTCGAGCATCACGCCGATAATCGAACGCGTACCACTTGCCCGCTGAGCAAGTACATCACGGTAAACTTCGGGCTGCAAATCGAAACGTTTATTGGAATTTGCATGACTGCAATCCACCATGATCAATGGCTTTACACCTGCTTTTTCCATGGCAATCTCAGTCTCTTTTATATTTTCTGCATGAAAGTTTACACCACTGCGACCACCACGAAGAACGATATGCGACCATTTATTTCCCATGGTTTCAACAATTGATGTATTGCCATTTTGGTCGATTCCAAGAAAACTGTGCTCATGCATAGCAGAGATCATCGCATCGATCGCAACCTGCAAGTTGCCTTCGGTACTATTTTTAAATCCCACTGGCATGGAGAGCCCACTGGTCATTTCGCGATGGGTTTGAGATTCCGTAGTACGGGCGCCAATAGCTGACCAGCTGATGAGGTCGGCCATGTATTGAGGCGTCACCGGGTCGAGTACTTCACTTGCGACTGCGACCCCCATTTCATTGATTTTCATGAGAATTTCACGTCCCAAGGCAATGCCTTTTTCAACATCCCGTGTACCATCAAGGCCCGGGTCATTAATCAATCCACGCCAGCCAACAGTGGTGCGTGGTTTTTCAAAATAAACGCGCATCAAGATCACAAGTTTATCGGCATATTTGTCGATGAGGGGCTTCAGTCGGCGGGCATAGTCGTAGGCAATTTCAGGGTCATGTATTGAGCAAGGACCGGTAATAACAATGAAACGATCATCGCCGCCGGCCATAATTTTTTTCACGGTTTTGCGTGCAGTGACCACGGTATCATTGGCGGCTTCAGTCATTGGAATTTGTTGTTTTAATTCCGCCGGAGTAATCAGCTTCCGGATGCTTTTTATATGCAAATCTTGTGTAGTTTCCACGTACTGTCCTTTTGTAATAAATATAAAAAAAATCCCCTGAAACGAATGTTTCAGAGGAGGAATAAAGTCATCGTTACCGACTCAGGAATTCCTCCTGCGGCTAAACCAGTAATAAAAATAATTGCTTATAAACGTCATCTAAATCATCTCGTTGAAGGGCCAAAGATAGACGCAATCAGCTATTATTCAAGCAGTTCAACTGAGGCTCAGGCTGAAGCACTTCAAAATCATCGTCAGTTATAAAACTGCTAATACTGCAGCAGTTCGCGCTTGTAGTAGATGGTTTATGAATTATCCAGGATAGTTTCCTCAAGAGGCAGAACTGCAAATATTAGCCATAAAAAACGAATCTGGTAAATGGCGGGGGTATATTATTCATTTTTTTTCGAAATGTGCTGAAATAAAATTATATTAGTCCGTCTCACATGGTTTATGAATTGGCAGCTTAGAGGTAATTTAGAAGATGCATTATGAAAAATTAGAAAATGGAACCGTTTGTTCAGCCCAGGGTTTTGAAGCAGCGGGAATCATTGCTGGACTGAAAGAAAGCGGCAAAGAAGATATGGCTGTAATTTATTCGGCCACTGCCTGTCAGTTTGCGGGCTCATATACCCAGAATGCATTTGCTGCAGCTCCGGTCGTCTATTGCAAACAGGTGCATAAAAATTCAAAGACCATCCATGCCTGCATTATAAATAGTGGCAATGCCAACGCCTGTACAGGTCGCCAGGGCTGGACAAATGCCTCGCATATGGCTGCAGATACAGCCGACCTTTTAAATATAGATCCATCAGAAGTACTTGTTTTTTCAACGGGTAGAATCGGCGTGCCTTTGCCAATGGAAATTGTAAAAGCCGGGATTAAAAAATGCTGCGAGGCCAGAAATGCGACGGGTGGAGCAAAAGCTGCAGAAGCGATAATGACCACGGACACAGTAGCAAAATCCATTGCAGTTAAAATTGATATTGATGGAACCGATGTAATTATAGGCGGCATGTCTAAAGGGGCCGGGATGATCGCTCCAAAGATGAAGACAGCAGAAAAAGAGGCAACAATGCTGGCCTATATCACTACGGATGTGCTTCTCGAAGAGGGCCTCTTATCGGAGATACTTGATCAATCACTGAATCAATCCTTTAATCGTATAACCATAGATGGCGATACCAGTACCAACGACAGTTTTATTTGTATGGCCAATGGCTTAGCAGGTAATTCAATGATTCGTAGAGGGTCCGCCGAAGCGGCAAAATTTCAAGAAGCCTTTAACTATGTGGCCGCCGAACTGGCCCGGATGTTGATCCTTGATGCTGAGGGAGCGACACGATTTGTGGAGGTAAAAGTCGTCGGCGCAGAAAATGATGGGGATGCTGAAACCTGTGCAAAAGCAATTGCCAATTCACTGCTATGTAAAACGGCCTGGTTTGGTGCAGACCCCAATTGGGGGCGGATCCTCGATGCCGCGGGCTACTCGGGAGTTAATATAAATACGGGTGAATTCAATCTGTATTACTCGGGCGTACAGGTGGTAAAATCAGGGCAGGATGCGGGGCTATCAGAAGACGAGATGTACAAACTAATCAACAGGGATGAAATTTTTCTCGAGGTTGACCTTGGCCTGGTCGACGGTGAATACACTGCATGGACCTGTGACTTAAGTTATGAGTATGTGAAAATTAATGCGGAATATCGTACCTGAGTACTTAACTTGTTACAGCAAGGTAATTCTCATTTTGATAAACAATGCGCCCTTCCACAATCGTCATTTTCACTCTGTTATTGTCATCCCGGATGATAATATCAGAATACCTAACTTGATGATTAGGTATTTGCCACAGCAAGATAATTCTCATTTTGATAAACAATGCGCCCTTCCACAATCGTCATTTTCACTGTATTGGAGAATCCTGATTCGAAAATCCGAGATGCACTTTATCCAGTCGTCAGCGAAAGCATATTCAGAGATCTGGTTAGAGAATTTGAAGCTAGCAGCCCATCTTATATAGAGCAGGTCCAGCACGTAGCCCGCAATTCGTTTAAAAGCCATTACCGACGAATGATGTCCCCACTAATTAATGCTTTAATATTTCGCTGTAATAATCAACATCATCGCCCTATTATTAATGCTGTAAATACTTTGAAATCTCTCGATTCTAACCAAAGAATCTTGTCAGTAGATAATTTACCCGTTGAAGGTATTGTGCCCAAGTCATTGCAACTGCTTCTTATTGAGGATGAGAAAATAAACCGTATAAGCTATGAAATTTGTGTATTGAAAGCACTAAGAAATGGCTTGAGGTGTCGTGAAATATGGGTTAAAGGAGCACGTCGATATCGCAATCCGGATGAAGATATTCCAGAAGATTTTGAAGAAAAAAGAAACACATACTATGATGAGCTTAAGCTTCCAGAAAACTCGGAGGATTTCATTCAGAATCTACAGTCCCGTATGGAAATAGCTTTACGCACACTAGATACAGGGTTGTCTAAAAATAATGACGTATCGATTCGGCAACATGGTAAAAACCTAATTAAAGTTTCGCCACTAGTACCACAAGTGGAACCTTCATTTTTAAAACATTTAAAATCAAAGGTCATGGTGCAATGGCCGATGACCAGCCTACTGGATATTCTTAAAGAGGCTGATTACCAGATTGATTTTACAAGCATTTTGAAAAGCTATGGCGATAGGGAAATCTTAACACGCGATGTTCTTCAAAAGCGCTTACTGTTGTGTCTGTATGCTCTTGGGACCAATACTGGTATAAAACGAGTTTTAGCAGGTGGGGAAGAAGTTACACAAGATGAATTGCGCTATGTAAAAGAGCGGTATATCCATAAACCGAGTTTAAAAGCAGCGATAGCTAAAGTAGTTAATGCGACGCTCCAGGTTAGGCAATCTCAGGTTTGGGGAGAGCTGTGGATCGCGTTGAATGCAATGTAAACCCAAATACCCTAGAAGCTAGATAAAACTAATTTATTCATCAATTTACAATTGGCAGAAAAACTGTATAGAAAGGCCATGATTACTCAGATTCGCTGAATCAAGGACATAATTGAGCTCAAAATACCTTAGACACCAGTGAAAAATGGGTCTCCATTACATAGATCATAACGCAGGATATTGCCTCCAAAATAAGATCTGTAGAGGCTTAAAATATCCTATGTCGCGTTACGTACCTTTATGTAAGGATACCCATTATTGGACATGCATACGAAAAATAAATATTTCATTGATCTTTATTTCTGCCAAAGTGAATATCGACCCACATTTTAGCATCCTTTTTTACTTCACTCATTTCTACAGATTTAGCTTTCATTTTAGCAATGACTTTTTTGAATGCATCTGATTGTTTTTTGGAGCTGGTAGCAATTTCTATATATAAAACAGCAACCTTGCTCATATCCATATCTGCTTCTTTGGTGTATGTTTCATATTTTTAAGGTATTCAAAATAATAATTAAGCGCTGTATATTTCTTGATTATTTCAGTACGTTCGGATTGCCAAATGATATATTCTTTTTTTACAAATTCCGTATGCCATTTCCTATACATTTTTGCTTTACGCTCATTTGCTTCTTTTATGAATTCCTTGTCTATTTCTTCCTTCTTTTTTGCCTGCTCTTCATTTACAGCTTTACCGAGTATTTCATAGGCATCATTAAAACTGGCTTCTGCCTCTTTGTGATAAATATCCCATTTGCTTCTTACTGGATCTTGAAGTTCCTTATTAAGCTTGAGTGCCCGATATGCTTTAATCGATGCAGTCGCACATGCGATGTCTGGATCAACCTTAGTTTCTTTTTCTTGTGCATTTAAACTCAGGCATGACATGGCTATTAAAACCATTACTTTGTAGATGTTTTTCATTTTCTTTCCTTTTTTTATTTTTTGTTGGTTATTACTTTGGTGCATCTTTTATCTAAAAGGTTATCTTGGCGATCCTTCCCAGTAGAAAAACAAACCACTTCCAGGAGTATTTGCCACACCCATTACAGATGGACTATTGACCGCTATTCTGTCTCTATAATAAGTATTGCCTTTAAATTCACCATGACCGTCACCATAGACGATTCCTTGACCATCTGGCTTATAGCCATAACCGACATACGCACCATTATTATTAGCATATCCAGAACTATAGGATGAATTTGGTTCTACATGGTTTGTCAGAAACCTATCGCCATAATGGGAGAAATGAAATGAACATTTTCCCCGTATCTTGTAGAATTTCCTGCCGTGTCATCCCTTGGTACTTTCTATTTTGTGTTTTGTGTGTGTGTCTATTAGAGTCTAATTTTACTGATAAGATCCGACAATTAAAACATTTTTCTAAATTAATCCGAGACTTTATAAGTTCTTTACAATGAATTAATAATGACTGTATAAAAACATAAAGTATACAGGGCATGTAACGAATCTTTCGCTGGTTTATTGTTATAAGGGGTAAAGTGAGCGTAGCTGTCATATGGGGCCAAACGTGCTATGAATAATCCTTGAGTATTCTAATACACAGGAGATTTTCAGCATGCCAAAATTTTATTTGTACGATTTATCCAAACCTGAATCTGCTTTTATCAGCAATTACCGCAAAGAAAACCGTTTGAAATGTGCAGTTCTTCTTAAGCATTTCCAAATAGAGAGCCGCTTCCCTGAAAGTTTTGGGCATATCCCCGATATTATACGGAAGAGTTTATCTTCTTTGCTAAAAATATCTGATGACCTCGTTGATTTATCTTATGATTACCTGGACCGTACAGGCAAACGCATGCGACACGATGTGCGGGAGTTTCTGCGTTTCAGAACAGCGTCATCAACGGATTTGGAAATAGCCCAATCGGAGCTGACCAAGATATCGTTAAAAGAAGTTTGGATCGAAATTAACTTAGAAGATTCTTTAAAAGAATGGTTTAAGAATAATAAGATTGAACGGCCAACATATTTACGAGAAGAAAGAATAATTAACTCGGTTAGTACCAGGCTTGAAGAGTTCCGGTATCAATCTATTTCTCAGAAACTTAGCAGTGAAAATGGATATGCTCTCGATCAGCTTTTACAAATACATAACGATGATACATCAGCTTCTTTAGTTCTTTTGAAGAATGATCCAGGAAAGCCTTGTCTAAGTAGCATATTAATTGAGTTGTCGAAGTTGAAAATTGTGAATGATTTGGATTTACCCTCAGACTTATTTTCAATTAAATGGTATAAAATACGAAACCAATACTACACTCGAACAATGCGTGAACCAGTACGGGAATTACGCCGTCATCCTGATTATATACGGCATCCACTTTTGGCAGCATTTTGTATGGAGAGACGTGAAGGGGTTATTGACGGATTAACAAATTTATTGATCCAGATTGTCCATAAGATACAAGTAAAAGCTGAACGTAAAGTTGCTAAAGAAATGGCAGGAAGTGTAAGAGAAATTTCTGATAAGAAATCTCTTTTATTTAAGATCGCCAAAACTGCTGTTATTGTCATCCCGGATGATAATATCAGAATACCTAACTTGATGATTAGGTATTTGCCACAGCAAGATAATTCTCATTTTGATAAACAATGCGCCCTTCAACAATCGTCATTTTCACTCTGTTATTGTCATCCAGGATGGTAATGTCGGCACGCTTACCGGGCTTAATTTTTCCACGATTTCGAGCACCGATGCTTAAAGCAGGATTTAATGAAAAGGCGGCAGATGCTTCTTCATGACTGAGATTGCTATGTTCCATGAGATTACGATAATTTTGCGCGAGGAAGTTTGTCGAACCCGCAATGGTACCATCCTCGAGTGTTGCTTTACCATACCTAACAGTAATATCTCTGTCGCCTAAATGGTAATCCCCATCCGCCAGGCCTGCTGCTTCGGTGGAATTCGATACGGCAATTATGCGATCCTTGCGAATTGATCTACAAGCAAGCTCCAGCATTCCCCAGTGAAAATGCACACCATCTGGAATTAGCTCTACCCAGATACGGTCATCTGTCATGGCAATTGCCGCGAGCCCGACATTTCGTTGCTCGAGTGCGCCCATACCATTATAGAGATGCGAACAGCGAATAGCACCCGCATCGATCGCTCTCATTATTGAGGCTTGACCCGCCATCGTATGCCCCATGCAAGGGACAATTTCGTGTTCCACTAAAAGATCGATTAATTCCAAACTGAGGTCGAGCTCCGGGGCAAATGTGAAGAGCTTAATTTTTCCTCTGCCGGCTGCAATAATTTCTTTTGCTTTTGCAATGTCGATAGGCTGTAAATATTCAGCCGGGTGTGCGCCGCGTTTTTCTTCTGAGAGGTAGGGACCCTCTATATGAATACCACAGGGCACAGCTCCGGGTAGCTTTTCGTCATCGACCCGATATGACAAAGCTTCCACTACTGATAAAAGCTGTTCATGGGGACACGATTGTGTGGTGGGTAAAAAAGATGTAACACCGTGTGTTGCCAGGGCGGTGGACATTTCATTAATTTTTTCTGACTTATCCGCATGCATACAGTCAAATTTAGCTGCACCATAGAGTCGCGAATCAAGAAAGCCGGGAATTGCATAACAGCCAGGCATCTCGATAATGTCGTAATCTTCAAGGTTTACAAAGGCAGAAAACCCTCCGACAGACTGAATCATACCGTCTTCAATCACAATGGCAGCATTGTTTAGACGCGTCATTGGCGTTAAGCAATAATCCAGATGTATTAGTAAGTTACCATTCATTTGACCACAGAACCGTGTATTTTTTAATACATTATACTTACTATATACAAAGTGTATAAAGTTCATACTCACTTTGAGTAATTCTCTTTAGATTTTATGAATAAAATGAATTATGCAGGCTAGAATCAATGGGTCTTTTCTGCGGGCCCAAATAGTGCTGTACCGATACGAACCATGGTAGCACCTTGTTTAATTGCAGATTTATAATCGCGGCTCATACCCATTGATAATTCTGGCAGGCACATGCCTGATTCCTCAAGGGAATCGCGCAGAATACGAGTCGAGGAAAAGATTTCTGAGAGTTCCGTCTCATCTGCTGTGATTGGTGCCATGGTCATTAATCCACAGGGATTAACAGACTTTAAGGCGAGAATTTGCTCTACTGCTTGCCTTAGTTCATCGGCAGAAAAGCCACTTTTAGCATCTTCGCCGGATATATTTACCTGCAACAAACAGTTCTGGATTGTACCTGATTCGCTGGCCAATAGATCAATACGTTTTAGCAACTTCAGAGAATCCACGCCATGAATATAGTCGCTGCATGCGATCGCATCTTTCACCTTATTGCCCTGCAGGTGGCCAATCATATGCCATTCAATATCATCTGGAAGACCGCTCTTTTTTTCCAGGAGCTCCTGAACACGGCTTTCGCCAAAGCAGCGCTGCCCGGCAGCATGCGCCTCGAGAATCGCAGTTGTCGTATGGTATTTACTCACAGCAATCAACTTTAGATCCTGCTTCAAAACGGATGCCAGCAATGAAGCCTTTATTTCATCTTGAATTTTATTTATATTTTCGCGTATCATATGGATTCCCTTTGAAGTAAATACTGTACAGGGCAGAGATGGAATGGCAATAAATGAGCGCAGAAACACACACAAATAGCGCCTCGATTTTTTTGTCTTACTGTTGTATCGGCTTTTATTTATCATATGGTTAATAGCATGAAAGAAGACGAGAAAAAAGATTCAGGGTGGATGGCTCCAAAAGATCACCACAAGAAATCGCACGGCTATCGTGTACGCAGTTCAGAGGAAAATGCTCGCGAGCGACTGATGAAGAGTTGGTATGGTGACAATGGTTACCTCGAAATCGAGGCAAAACAATCAAAAGAAAAATCCGTCAACGAGGTCCTCGATACCCTGTTTCAAAAATGGAATATGGATGATAAAGTCACCTTGCGCAAACTCGTCAGTGAATGGGACAAAGTAGTCGGTATTGAATTCAGTAAATATGCCAGCCCAAGATCTCTCGAAAATAAACTGCTGAATGTCGAAATCTTTAATTCACTTATTCGCTTTAAGCTTGAGCCTTTAAAGGCTGATATTCTGGAGCGGGTGAAGGCGATTGCCGGCGATGAAGTGCAGGATATACGATTTATCGCTGGAGGGATCAGCTCGAATGCAGCAAAATAAAGAAAGGAATCGTTATGCCTGATAAAATATTAAACGCCATGCGGGATGTAAAAGACTTCCCAAGCGAGGGAGTCATTTTCAAAGACATTTCTCCGATCCTCGAAGACCCGGTATTATTCAAGCGCACGATCGACCTCATGGCCCAAAAATATGAAAAAGACGAGATCAATAAAATTATCGCTATTGATGCTCGCGGGTTCATTTTTGGCTCTGCCCTGGCATATAAAATGGGTATTGGCTTAAGCATGATGCGCAAGAAAGGCAAATTGCCCTGGGAAACAGTCAAGGTGAGCTACGATCTGGAATATGGCTCAAGTGAATTGGAGCTGCACAAGGATGCTGTGGCAAATGGTGACCAAGTCCTCCTAATAGATGATGTATTAGCCACCGGGGGTACGGCGGAAGCGGCGGTAAAACTAGTAGAAACCATTGGTGGACATGTGAAAGCATTCTGCTTTCTGATGGAACTGAAGTTTCTAAATGGCCGAGCAAAACTGGGCGATACCCGCATCGATGCACTCATTGAACTTGATTGACATTCTCATCATGAATGGCAACTCCGGATCAGCAAAACCATAATTAAACCAGTAATTCGACACGTTGAATTTGACTTCTTTGCTTTAACTGATTAGTTCTAGATAATCACTTAAAGGAGAGTCTTATGAGTAAAATGAATGTTGCAATCATTGGTGTGGGCGGAATTGCCCGAACACATATAGCGGGATGGAAAGATACAGAATATGCCGAACTTGTCGGCGGCGCGGACCTTGATGAAACCAGCCTGAACAAATTTGCGAAAGATCACGATGTCACAAAAATTTCTGCCGATTATAAAGATCTGCTTGATGACCCGTCTATTGATATCATCGATGTTTGCACCCCAAGCAATTACCATACACAAATTGTCCTCGATGCCCTAGCGGCCGGCAAACATGTCATATGCGAAAAACCTTTGGCACCAACGCCCGATGAAATCCGTACGATGATAGAAGCCCGGGATAAATCCGGCAAACAACTCATGACTGCGCAGCACTTTCGTTTCCAGGGAACCAGCATGGCCATGAAAGCAGAAATTGATACGGGTTGCATGGGCGAGATATATCATGCCCGCAGTTGGATGCTAAGGCGAAATGCCGCCGCGGTTCGCGAAAGTTTTATCTTAAAGAAAAATAGTGGTGGCGGCCCGTGTATTGATATTGGCGTGCACATTCTTGACCTTACTTTGTGGTTTATGGGCAATCCTGAACCGATCTCTGTCACCGGTGTGGCACGCAATGAAATCGCCAAACAAGAAGGCTCATTTAGTTGTTGGGGCGGAGCGATCCCTCGTAACTTCGATGTGGAAGATTTTGCTTCTGCGTTTGTTCGTTTCGATAATGGCGCAACACTGATTCTTGAGGTGAGTTGGCTCTTGCATCATTATTCTGAGAAAGTTGAGGATATGCAGATGTGGCTTTATGGAACCCAATCAGGTTCACACTGGCCGAGTTGTGAGCTGTACTCGAGCAATTACGATACCCAGCAGCATTACAACCGGGAGCTAAAAATAACCGACAATATACGCGAACCGCATGCACAAGAATGTGTGGCCTTCGCCGAAGCAATGTCCAAAGGTGAAGCATCCCCGGTACCGCCCGAAGATTCCTTGAAAGTCCAGCGTATTCTCGATGGCATATACCGCAGTCAGGATGAAGGTAAAGAAGTCAGCGTCTGAACCACTTGCAATAAATCTACTGGTAAATACTGTAAATTACCATCAGCGCTAGCGCTGGACTACTGACGATTTAAATTGCAGTTAATAATAAAGGATAATTAGCAAATGAATGAAATTATAGGCAGTATCAATTCATGGATGCGGGGCCAAATGCCCGATTTATGCATGGCAATTATAGCCACAATCCTGGTCATATATGGCAATGAAATAAACAATGTGCTCAAAAGACACATAAGCCAGCATCCCTTTTACATGCGCTTGCTCATATTTATACTGGTTGCCGCATTTGGATATGGATTGGCAACTGTTTTGCTGACAAAAGTGCTCATACAGTTTTACGGTTCTATGCCAACAATAACAATGATTGTTGCCATGATCGGAACCTTTGTTTTACTTGGCTTTCTGGCTGAGCGAAAGCACCAGGTATAAGCTATATCGCAGCAATGAAGGCATCGGAGTGGATGTTTGATAACATTGCTCCAGCCATGAAGATTTTGCGCCTTAGACGCTTCACCATGTTTTCGGATCCACAGATATAAAAGTCCATTTCTGCTGCTTGTTCCAGTATGGCATCGATCATCTCATCGATATCAATCACGTCCACCTGGCGCTCGCTATTGTGCTCTCGCACGGAGAAATTGCATTCGATTCCGGAGATGTCTTTTAATTGATCATATAAATAAAGATTCTTGCTTTCCCGGGCAGCATTGTAAACGATGATACGACCTTTATGCCCTTTCATCAGGGCCTCGCGCAAAATGCCCCACAAGGGTGCCATTCCAGTGCCCAAACCAATTAATACCATATCGCGGTCACTCGCGGTTTGGTAACAGCAGTCACCAGCTAAATTGGAAACATCAATCGTGGCAATTTCATCGTGAGCGAGCCAATCGCTGAACTCGCCATCGGATACATGCTTGATGTGAAACTCAAGAAACGCGTCGTCACTGCAGGAGGCAATGGAATAACAACGCCCGTTTATATCATCTTTCCACAGGGTCAGAAATTGCCCAGGTAGATAATCAATGACTTTTTCGATTTTGAGACTAATAAGGCCATTCGCCAATGTCTTTGAGAGAATCTTTGCAGTCAGGCGTTTTCCAGCATCATCGGGTAAACGTACGGACATATCAGATATGGGATAACATTGGCATGACAGAAATTGATTTTGAATGCATTCGGCATCTGTCAGCCCGCTTTGTGCCTCGGATGGAATAGCGCCTTCATCGGCGATCATTTTGCAGGCATGGCAGAGCCCCTGCCGGCAGCTGTTGGGAATGCGTAAATCCTGCTCAAGTAGTGCTGACAAGAGGTCAGAGCCGGGGGGAAGCTGATATCTTATGCCCTGATACTGTATTTCAGACACCTTATTTTCTCCAAACGTATCTTTTCGTTAAAGTTGCATCTTTTGCAGGAACTGATTTTGCCATTTGATTCTCACACTTTTGGATGAATAGTATATAAAAGATAGTTTCCAGCATCAATCAGGCCAGTTCTTATGAAAAAGAAATTAATACGTCTCAAAGAAATACTTGCGGAAGAAAGCAGCGAAACAAAGGACATGCTGTTTGTCTTGCTGCGTATTGCCAAGCGCGATAAAATTGACGATGCAGAAAAAGATGCAGCGCTCAAACAGTTCCAGGACATTCTTAAACTTGTCGGCCTTGGCGCACTGATAGCTTTGCCGGCGGGCACGATTCTCGTATTTGCAGTCATCAAACTTGGGCAGCGTTACAAGATTGATGTTCTCCCAAGTGCCATGTCTGCGACTGATGACACAGTTGAGATAGAGCCGACAGATGATAATATCCACGAATCTTTAAACGAAAAAAGCCCTTCATAAATGAAGGGCTTTGAAATTGTTTTGTTCTTAGCCGCCGAAGTCGTCTTTGAAGATACTGGTCTCTTCATCGACACCGAGACTATCTAGCATTGTTATTACAGATGTGGCCATAATCGGAGGCCCGCAAAGGTAATATTCACAATCTTCAGGGGATTCATGATGTACAAGGAATTCGTCATGTACAACATTATGAATATAGCCCTTATGGCCTTCCCAGTTATCTTCGGGAAGCGGGTTATCTAAAGCGATGTGGAAAGAGAAGTTATCAAACTCTTCTTCTATTTTACGGAAATGGTCCTCATAGAAAATTTCCCTGCGTGTACGAGCCCCATACCAATAGCAGACCTTACGGCCAGTCTTTAGGGTATGAAATAAGTGGAAAATGTGCGAGCGTAAGGGTGCCATGCCAGCACCGCCACCGATATAAATCATTTCTTTGTCTGTGTCTTTTATGTAAAATTCACCATATGGCCCGGAGATTTTACATTTATCACCTGGTTTTTGATCAAAAATATAGGAGGTGGCAATTCCAGGAGGCACTTGTGCCCAGCCCGACGGATGACTGCGGTCTGGCGGTGGAGTTGCGATGCGAATATTGAGCATGACAATATCACCTTCTGCGGGGTGATTGGCCATGGAATAGGCACGTATAACTGTTTCCTTGTTGACTGCTTTGAACTGCCAGGCATCGAATTTATCCCAGTCAGAACGGTATTCGTCTTCGACAATAAAATTTTTGTAATCAATTTCAAAGGGTGGAATTTCAATTTGAATGTAACCGCCGGATTGGAAATTAAGGTTTTCACCGGGCGGCAAACGCATGACAAATTCTTTAATAAAAGTTGCGACATTTTCATTGGAAACGACTTCGCATTCCCATTCGTTGATACCAAAGACTTCTTCAGGCACTTCGATAACCATGTCGCCCTTTACTTTTAGCTGGCATGACAGACGCCAGTTTTCTTTCGCTTCACCGCGCGATATATGGCCGATTTCCGTCGGGCCAATATCACCACCGCCTTCTAAAACACGGCAACGGCAAACACCACAAGTACCGCCTCCGCCACAAGCAGAGGGCAGCAGAATACCATTGTTTGAAAGCGTTCCGAGTAAGGTTTGCCCGGCGTCGACAGAGATCTCTTTTTCACCATTGATAGATAATGTGACCTTGCCTGTAGTCCCGAGTTTTGAAAATGCAAAAATTAAGCCAATAGATAAAATAACAAGCAGTAAAATAAAGTAAACTAAGCTTGTGATAATATAAGGCCCGTCGATGGTGAACTCTGCTATAAACATGTCGTATTGAATCCTATGCTATAATTTAAGATTTGAGATCGATACCTGCAAAGGCCATAAAGCCAAATGCAATTAACCCTGTGACCATCATTGTAATGCCAAGTCCGCGAAGTCCGCGTGGTACATTGGAGTAACGAATCTTATGACGAATTGCCGCCATACAAATGATGGCTAAAAACCAGCCCACTCCAGAGCTGATACCAAAATTCACAGACTGAGCTAAACCGTATTCACGATCAACCAGGAAGAGTGATGTACCCAGAATCGAGCAGTTCACAGTGATGAGTGGTAGAAAGATACCCAGCGAATTATATAAACTATCGGAGGTCTTTTCGATAAACATCTCCACGAGCTGCACCATTGCGGCGATCACAGCAATAAAGGAGATAAAGCTGAGGTAGCTTAAATCCATGGCAGCAAGTGTATCGTTGCCGGTCCATTGCAGAGCGCCCGCTTTCAGAACGTACTCATTCAAGGCCCAGTTTGCAGGTGCGGTAATTGCTAATACGAAGACCACTGCCAGGCCAAGACCAAAGGCAGTCTTCACTTTGTTAGAACAAGCAAGGAATGAACACATGCCCAGGAAGTATGCCAGCAGAATGTTTTCTACGAATATCGAATTTAAAGCTAAATTTATATGGTCGGCCATAATTACTCCTCAAATACAGATGGGTCTTTTCGTCCCATCCATTCTTTCTGTGCCCAAATAATAAAACCAAGAATAAAGAAAGCTGCCGGGGGCAAAACCAGCAAGCCATTGTCGACATAACCCGCGTCATAAAACGATTGAGGAATCATTTTTGCTCCAAACAGTGTGCCGGAGCCAAACAATTCTCGTACGAAGGAAATGATGATTAATATAATTGCGTAGGCTAAGCCATTGCCAAGTCCATCCAGCATAGATGCACCCGGTTTATTTCCCATGGCAAAACCCTCTGTGCGCCCCATAACGATACAGTTGGTGATAATCAAGCCAACAAAAACCGAAAGCTGCTTGGATGTCTCATACTGGTATGCCTTTAGGACCTGGTCGACAAGGATAACTAATGTTGCAATTACAGTCATCTGGCAAATAATACTGACACGGGCAGGGATGTAATTTTTTATGGCCGAGACCACAGTACTTGAAACAACAATAACAACAGTTACAGCAATGCCCATAGTCATCGACGGCATCATTTGGCCAGTTACAGCCAAGGCAGAACAAATGCCTAAAGCTAAAATGGTCACTGGATTGCTTGACAGCATCGGATCTTTTAATAGTTTTCCATCCATTATTTGGTGCCTCCATTAGTATCAGGCTTTTTCCCTGCATCTTTAGCAGCATTTTTTGCAACATTATCGAAATACTTTTCATAAAGACCCAGGCATTTTTTTGTCATCTTGGTAATACCAACTGAGGTGATTGTTGCCCCACTCAAGCCGGTTACTTTATGCTTTGCGTCGGCGGGCGCTTTACCTTTCACAACAGTTATCGCAACTAGCTTGCCAGTATCATCATGGGTTTTCTTGCCAGTGAAATTTCCGCGAAACCATTTCCGTTCCATTTCCTTACCGAGACCAGGGGTTTCACTATGATCACCGAGCATGGTTAAATAGCGAACTGTCCGTCCATCTGGCTCGATGGATAAATACCCGCGAATCGGTCCCCAAAGTCCCTTGCCCCAAACAGGAATCGCATACGCATCGATGATGCTTTTATCGGACCCTTTTTTATAAAGGATGAAAACAGGCAAGGACATATCTTTAACTGTTTCGTTTTTGAATGCTTTATGATCATTTTTTAGTTTCTGTCGCAAAACTGCTTCATCAATGGCTGCTTTTTTTTGCTCCACTTCGTCTTTAATTTTTTCATCTAATGAGACTTTCTGAGCTTTCAGGAATCCTGCCAGTTCCTCTTTAGAAAGTATATCGCCTTTTGTATTTACAACGATGACGCCCAGGCGTTCGCCAATAAATGCGAGGATTTCACCTTTCACCAGTTTTTCTTCCGGGCCAAGTTCTTCCTCGCCTTCACCAATAAGCTTAAAGGAATCGAGGATACTTTTTTGCACATCATACTTTTTATTTTCGGCAACCTTATCACGCAGTGAACTACTGACAATAGAAAGGGCAAATGCACATACGACAGCTAGGACGGCAACAATAATAACAATTTCCGTATTACTATGGTGAGCTTTTGTGACACGGTTTGCCCGTTTTGCGATGTGTAATTGCAGGACGCAATAATCAATTAAGGGTGCAAATGCATTCAAAAAGAGAATGGACAGCATCATGCCTTCCGGGTATGCAGGATTTATCACACGAATGATAACCAGGAGACAGCCTATTAGGATACCATAGACCCATTTACCCGCGTTCGTTTGAGCCGCTGATACTGGATCAGTCGCCATATAAACCATGCCGAAAGCAAAACCACCCATGACAATATGATAGTGCGCTGGAATGCTGAGCATGCTCATATCTGAGCTTGAACAAATATTCATAAGGGATGCCATTCCGACACATCCAATTAAGGTGGCAAGCATTACACGCCAGCTACCGATGCCTGTGGCAATCAGCAATCCAGCACCGAGAAAACAGAGCAGGGTTGAGGTTTCGCCAATAGAGCCTGGGATTCGACCCAGGAACATGCTGGTCCAGGTGTAATGAGAATTAGTTAAGGCTTCAACGATGCCGGTAGACGCTGCGGCATCTGTTGCATGTGCATAAACGAGAGCCAGAGGTGTTGCACTGGTGAACCCGTCAACAAAGCTCTCGGCGCCTGTCATTATCCACGGTGCATCACCGGACATTTGAGGTGCGTAGGCGAAGAAGAGAAAGGCGCGGGCAGTGAGGGCCGGATTGAAGATATTCATTCCCGTTCCGCCAAATATTTCTTTACCGATGACCACACCAAAAATAACACCCAGGGCAACCATCCAAATAGGAATCGTTGGTGGCAGGGTGAGCGGCAAGAGCATTCCGGTTACTAAAAATCCTTCGTTAATTTCATGTTTGCGGATCAGTGCAAATATCAATTCACAGACTCCGCCGACTGCATAGCTCGTAATAAGAATGGGTAATACACCCTGAAATTTATGCTCTGGACCATACCATAAACCTTTGGCAAAGCACTCTAATATGCTCGCTTCTGTTCCTTGTCCCGCATAAAACTGATAACCCGCATTGTATATACCAAAGAGCAGACAGGGGATTAACGCCTGAACAACAATCGACATGAGGCGTTTTGAATCCATGTTGTCACGGATGTGAACACCACCATCTTTGGTGCGTCGGCCAAGGACAAAAAGAAACGTTTCCTTTGCTTCAAAAAGCGGATAGAAAAACTCAAGTTTTCCACCTTTTTCAAAGTCCGCGCGCTTTTTATCAAATATTTTTTCTAAGAACTTCATAAAAAATCAGTTAGCCTTCCTTTTCTATTAAATCTAAACCGTTACGAATATCTTTCATAAATGTCCCTTTCGATGGACAGATATATTCGCAGAGTGCGAGTTCTTCTTCGCTGACTTCATAAATACCCAGTTGCTCCATTTCATCGATATCCCCGGCCCGAATACTTTTAACAAGGTAAAGTGGATAGATGTCCATTGGCAGCACGTCTTCATATAGACCCGTGGAGACAAAGGCCCGATCGCCCCCATTCATACAGGTATTTTGATTGAACTTTTTACCTGGGAACATATGAGAGAGGAATGCTTTGAAATAACTCTGCTTTTCGCCACCCGGCAGCATCCAGCCAATAAACTCAGGACTGGTAACTTCAGGAATGACGGTAATTAAGTTGTCATAAAAACCAATATAATTTTCAGGGTCGACTTTTTTACCCGTAAGAACATTTCCTGAAATGATGCGCTGCTCGCCTTCTTCGAGTTCGACCAACGAGTCGATCGGGGCGCCGAGCACAGTACGGAAATGTTTACGGTTTGATGCACCTGCACCAGCGACTGCAACAATCATATCGGGGGAAATATTCCCTGTGGTGAATAAGCGACCGATTTGAATTAAGCCATGTACAGAAATTGTCCAGACATAATCTTCACGCCCGTTGATTGGGGCAACATGGTGAATTTGGACACCAACAAGTCCGGCAGGGTGCGGTCCAGAAAAGCGGTTTACCTGCACATTGCGGGCATGGGCAAAGGCTTCGGAGATATCTTTACGGTCACTGTCAATTCCAAGGTGTACTTTTCCGCTTGTTAATACGGAACAGATATCAAGACCGGCCTGGAAATAGACCTCGTTACCTTCTACAATCATGTTGGGGTCTGCAGCCAATGGGGCGGTATCGAAAGTTGATACAAATATATCCCTTGGCATATGCTCAGGATTTGCAGTGTAATCAAAGGGGCGTTCGCGGAAGTTTGCTAACTGACCACTCATAAGAAGCAACTCCATCGCATCTTCCCGCATGACTGTGCTCAGGTCAGATTGCTTAAAATGATCAAACAGAATAGACTCATACTCATTGTCCACCTGGATGACAAAACTTTCAAGAACACGACGTGCGCCTCTGATGACCTCTTTAACAGTACCACTGTTAGGCGATGTAAAAACCCATGCATCGTTTTCTTTGCTCTGGCAAAGCGGGCTGCCAATTTTTACTGTATCGCCAGGTTTTACAAGCGGCTTTAATTTGACACCACGTAGGGAGCCGGTATTAAGTGCAATTGTTTCAGGCCTGAATCCATCATCGATGACAGATTCAGCTTCGCCAACCAGCTTAATATCAAAACCTCTTTTTAAATTATATTCAGCCATTCTTAAGTCGTCTCTTTTTCAACTAATTCAGTGTCTGGTGTTTCATCCTGGCAAGATCCGCCAGGCTTCTGTCCACAAATCGAACATGAACCATCGTCTTTTCTCATCAAGGGGTTATTGCTGCTGCATGTACCGGCAAATTGACCGCCAGGGACCATTAGTATGCGTATACTAATCAATGAGAGCCCGACACAAATAACGACTAAAGCGACTAGAAATTCAATCATTATTTATTACTCTCGCTATATTCTTTTCGACTGGCTTTTGCAGAGCGCTGCAAAACGCGTAAGTACCCAACGATTGCCCAACGGTCTTCTACAGTAATCTGTGACGCGTACGAAGGCATATTTTTATTTAATGAACCATTTGTTATCGTATAAAAAACTTTGCCATCGGGAAATTTGTCGCGCATGAATGGGGCTTTTTGAAAATTGGGTGGTAGTGGAGAAAAGCGATTGTTTTTCATGACCATACCATGCGTTCCACCTTCAGCAGTTGCTCCATGGCACGGGGTGCAGTAGATATTGTAACGCTGTTTTCCACGCAGGAGTACATCTTTTGAAAATGTCACCGGAGAATAGTCGACATAGGCCGGTTTTTCTACAGACCCTTGACCCTCAATTGTGCCAGTATAATAACTGTAAATATCTTTTTGAGCGATCGTTTGATTAAAGCGGACACTATGTACAGCCTGGTGTGAATCCTCACGCAGATCGCCACGGGCCACAGCATGTTCAACGGGTAGACGCATAGTCCGGCCATCCGCATAAAAAGGCGTTTTATCCTGGGCCTTAAATTTCTCTTGCTTATCCATATTTGGATTTGGGTGAATCGGTGTCTTGGAGGTTCGGCGACCACGACTACAAGCCGTCATAAGGGCCAACAGGCTTAGCGCGATATATAGTTTTTTGAAATTATTCATCGACTTGTAAAAACTCCACATTTGTTGCACCAATTGATTCAAGAAAGGCCCAGCTGCGATTCGGGTCGAAAACATTATCAACTGCTTCGATGCTCACAAAAAATGCATCATCACTGACTTTGCCAAAGTTTTCAGAATAAAACAGGGGATGGTGCAATCGCGGCAGTTTATTTATAATGAACATACCAAAGACAGCTGCGAAGGCAGAGAATAAGATTGTTAATTCAAATGTAATTGGAATCAGGGCAGGTAATGGGAAGAATGGTTTACCCGAAATATTCATTGGGTAGTCTACCGCGTTCATCCACCACTGCATGAGCAAACCGGTCATACAGCCAACGGTACCGGCACAGAAAACAACAACACCCAGGATGGAATGCTTAAGCCCCATGGCATCATCCATACCATGAATGGGAAATGGTGAATGGCAGTCCCAGTTTGCATAGCCCGCATCACGAACTTTCGTAGCAGCGGCCATGAGAGCGCCCGGGTTTTCGAACTCACCGATAATACCGACAATTTTACCGGGCTCATCAGCGATACCAAGGCCGCTCACTTCAAGCTCGTGCTTAAAATTGTCTATGTGCTTATTTATTTCGTTTTGTATATCTTCTTGCATCATAATTCCTTAATGGTCATCATCATCATGTCCATGGTGTGGATCTGCTTCCGGCAATACATTCTTCACTTCAAATAGTGCAACCATTGGTAAAAATTTCAGGAATAAAAGGAACAAGGTGGTAAATGTCCCGAATGATCCTATAAAAATACCTATATCAATGAGAGTGGGCGAATAATAATCCCAGCTCGATGGCATAAAGTCATTTGAAAGGGATGTTACAACAATTACAAAGCGCTCAAACCACATACCCACATTCACCAATACACAAACAATCATCAGCATCCACTCGTTGCGTCGTGCCCAGCGCCACCAGAAAATCTGCGGAAATATGACATTGCAAGAAACCATCGTCCAATAGGCCCAGGCATAAGGGCCCATAGCGCGTTTTATAAAGATAGCTTTTTCGGCAAGAACACCGCTGTACCAGGCGATAAAGAATTCACAGGCATATGCATAGCCCACAAGTGTGCCTGTAAGAAGGATGACTTTTGCCATGTTTTCCAGATGTCGCGTGGTGATAATATCCTGCATATTGTACATGTGGCGAGCCGGAATGGCCAGAGTAATTACCATTGCAAAACCAGAGAAGATGGCACCTGCAACAAAGTAAGGCGGGAAGATCGTTGTATGCCAACCCGGCACGATACTTACAGCAAAGTCGAAACTCACGATGGTATGTACAGATAAAACCAGTGGTGTGGAAATACCTGCCAGGATAAGGTAGGCTTTTTCGTAGTGCTGCCACTGGCGATTACCAAAACGCCAACCCATGGACAAGCCACTATATGCCAGCTTGCGGAATTTGTTTTTTGCCCGGTCGCGTACAGTCGCCAAATCGGGAATAAGACCGACATACCAGAACAAACATGAAACTGTGAAATACGTACCTACAGCAAATACATCCCACAAGAGCGGACTGCGGAAGTTGGGCCACATGCCCATTTGGTTTGGCAGTGGAAACATCCAATATGGCAACCACGGACGGCCAATGTGAATACCGGGAAATGTACCCGCACAAATGACCGCAAAAATAGTCATCGCCTCAGCAAAACGGTTAATGGCTGTGCGCCACTTTTGGCGGAATAAAAAGAGAATCGCAGAAATTAATGTTCCCGCATGGCCAATACCCACCCAGAATACAAAGTTGACAATTGCCCAACCCCAACCAGTAGGATTTTGCAGTCCCCATACACCAGTACCCTCAAAGAAGAGCCAGCCAATTAAGGCGGTCATCACGCCGGCAAGCGTTGCGACCACTGGAAAGACCAAGATCCACATCTTAGGCGGAAGGACAGTTTCTGTGACGCCTGAAATTGCTTCGGTGAGATCATGGTAGTCCATACCACCTTGAACCAATGGCTCTTCACCTAAAATTTCCATTTCTTCTGGAGTTGCGCTCATTTCTTATTAATGTCCTTTTTTCTCATCTTCATGGGCATGTTCTTTCTCTGCACCGTGCCCGGCTTTGTCACTGTGTTCCTTCTCGGCACCATGTCCTGTCTCTTCATGTCCTGAACCATGATGCGGCGGCGCTTCTTTTTTATCGGCAATAAGATGTGTATTTGGATTGCGAATACGACCGAGATAAGATGTTCGCGGACGTGTATTGAGATCTTCCAAAATATTGTAATTGCGGTCCAGTGCTTTTTCCTTGACGACCTGGCTGTCAGGATTATTAATGTCGCCAAAACTAATTGCTTCAACCGGGCAGGCCTGCTGACAAGCGGTGATAATTTCATTTGTTTTTATTTTACGCCCTTCCACTTTTGCATGAATACGACCGGCGCTGATACGTTGAACGCAGTAGGTACATTTTTCCATCACACCGCGGAAACGAATGGTCACATCCGGGTTATTTCCCATTTTCTGGGATTCGACCGTGTCTTTTGTAAAGTTGAAGTAATTAAAACGGCGTACCTTATAAGGACAGTTGTCAGAGCAGTAGCGTGTACCAATGCAGCGGTTGTACACCATGACATTGAGCCCCTCTTCGTCATGCGTAGTAGCAGCGACCGGACAGACCTGCTCGCAGGGCGCCATTTCGCAATGCTGGCATGGAACAGGTTGAAATACGAGCTGTGGTTCTTCATCTACGATTGCATCATAAGCGTGCGCGTTCTCACGTTTTTCATTTCCAGTAAAGTTAAATACATCTTTATGTTTATCGTTAGGAATTAACGAGTCAGAGAAATAACGGTCAATGCGAATCCAGTGTAGCTCACGGGCACGGGAAACCTGCTCTTTGCCAACGATGGGAATATTATTTTCGCTTTGGCAGGCGATGACACAGGCATTACATCCTATACACGTTGATAAATCAATTGCCATGCCCCATTGGTATCCCGTATTATACGTATGTTGCTCGCCCCAGATGTTTGCAGTATGAGGAGCAGCATGGGCGATTGGCTCAAGTGGATGCCCGGCTTTATAATCATTCAGGTTGGCTTCACGAACCAGGGCACGCATTTCCATACTGTGATGGTCTTGCGTAATTGCCAGAAGGTATGTGTCATTCGTTGCTGTAATCGTAACGGGGCCATATTCCTCGGTACCCTTAAGTGCATAAGCATTGGCACCAGGTGCTTGTGTACGGTATTCAGGATTATAGCCCATTAACTTATCTGTTGGCTTTGCCTTACGGAACTCTTCATCGCTTAAACCGCCAATACGCCCTTTGAAATCATTGCGCCCAAAACCAAGTTCTAATGTCATACAATCTTTAGCATGTCCAGGCATTGCCAGAACAGGGGCGGTGACTTCACGGCCATCGTATCTGACTGTAGCAAGATCGGCATTCCCGCGACCCTCATTGTTGCCTTTCTGTTCGCCTAGAATCGTCCGGAAGCCATGTTTCTTTGCCGTTTCGGGATTCATCAAAATCGCATTGTCCCAGGTCAATTTAGAAACGGGGTCGGGCATTTCCTGCAGCCAGCCATTGTTTGAATAGCGCCCATCATAGACAGCGGGAGAAACAGAAAAGGTCATTTCAAGACCCCCCACCTTAGTACGTGTACGGCTCTTATAGAGTGCTTCGATTGCAGAATCGTTTATGCTGAGCTTTTTCGCTTTGCCGGCAGTGCCACTGAGTAATCCATCGTGCAGAACCTGCTTAAATTGCCTGTCGGATGAGACGATATTATCCCAGGTTTTCTTTACTTCGCCAAAGCCGGCACTTTTTTCGTGCAGCTCTCCACTAATCAACAAAGAGAGCATTTCTATTTTGCTGATTGTCCCGTATAAAGGCTGGATTAATGGCTGAATTACAGATTGTGTACCATCAATAGATACCGCATCGGACCAGGCTTCGAGGTAATGGCTTTCGGGTATGTGCCACTCGGCCGCGGATGAACTTTCGTCAAAATAATAGCCAAGACGGATCACGTGTTTGGCTTTCTCAAGCGTTTCTTTGATAGTGAAATCTACAGGGGCATCGTAGACTGGATTACCACCAAGAATGACGACGGTATCCGCTTTGCCGGTAAGTGCAATTTTAAGGGACTCACTATTGGATAGGCGACTATGGCTGATTTCCACATAGTCCACAGTCTTGCCAATATTTCCCAGAGCATTATTTAAGGCTAAAACGAGCGCATGCACATCTTTGCTTTGACGTCGGCCTGCAACAACAAGGCTTTTTCCCTTATGGTCAAATAAATCGTTGGCCATCGCTTTAACTGTTTCTTCAACACCACTTGGCAAAACAGCACTGACATCAACGCCAATTTTCAGGCCTTTCTTGCGCAGTTCTTTTATTACGCCATTCAAAATTTCTTTTATCATACTGGCTTTTACTGCAACCCGATGATCGGCCATGGCGCCTGTGCAGGTATAAGCAGTTTCAGTGACATACAAACGGGACAGCGCACTGGTTTTATCTGCATATTTACGGTTTTTCGCATAATTTTTCGCGTTGCGAATACTATCTGTTTCTGTCAGCATGAAATCGGAATCAAATGAAACAGTGACCATGGATTTATCAAAGTGGTAGATTGGCCGGAGCTCTTCGCCGCTTGCTTTTTCAATGGAGCTATACAATGCTTCGTTGTTTACCGCTTCCCACGTTGCCCATTTTGCTTTCGGAAAGGCCTCTTCAAATTCCAAGGCCAAACGATTTAATGTTGGCGATGCAATCGCAGTAGAGATGACGACCAGGCCTTCGCCTTGATTTTTTGAAAACGTTTCATGCAGAGTTTTATAGGCAGCAGTGAAGTCAGCGAGTGTTTTGCGTTTTTGGTCCAACCATGCGGTGCCTTGTACATCTTTTGCGTTGGGGTTGCGCCCTTCTTTTTCCTTGGCTGTTAATATACCGATGCGGTCAGGATCGTAGAGGTCGAGGATCGATGCTTGCATAAATGCGCTGCTGGAACCTGTGCTTGCAGGGTGCAACTTGTTACCATCAATTTTTGTTGGGCGGCCTTCATGGCTTTCAACGACGATACCAATGTTCTCCTCACCAAATGGGAAGCTGCTGGCATAATAAAGATCATTACCGGGAATAATCTGCTCGGGTTGTTTTGCATAGGGTAAAATGTTTTCAACCGGCCGGCGGCAACCCGTCAAACCCGTCATTGCAATCGACGCACCCATCAATGAGAGAAAGCCACGGCGTGACATGCCAAGCTGGTCCAAACCATCATTTAGATAGGGAAATTCGCGATCAAGAAATTCCTGGAATTGTGGTGTTTCCTCTAACTGATCATTGCTTCTGTAATAACGTTTATTCATAATTTAAGCGTCTACCTGTGACATGCAGAACAATCCTCCGGCGGCTTCAGCCCGCGTTTCTCAATAAGTGCATTTGATTCTTTCTTGCTCATCTTTTGCAGCCAGTTCATATCGGTCACTTTCACGGAATCGGGGCGGATATGTGCCTGTGGCTTACGATGGCAATCCAGACACCAGCCCATGCTTAAAGGTTTTGCCTGATAAACAACTTCCATTCCGTCTATACGACCGTGACAACTCGTACATCCCACACCCGCTTTTAAATGCACGGAATGGTCAAAGTAAGCATAATCGGGCAGCTTGTGTACACGCACCCATTCAATCGCATTTTCATTCTTGGGTTTATTAAAATCCACTTCTGTTACTTTACCTTGCGGGTCCTGCTCAGTTGGTTTGTCACGTTTATGCTCAAACATGTTGTAGAGTGGGTCCAGTTTCTTACTGCCCATTTTCACTTTGCGATGGCAATTCATACAGGTGGATGCTGCCGGGATATTTGCTTCCTGGGATTTTTCGATATTGCTGTGGCAGTAGCGACAGTCCATTCCGAGCTCGCCCGCATGGAGTTTATGGCTGAATGGAATAGGCTGTTCTGGACGGTAACCAACGTCTGTAAACTCCGGCGATCCGAACCACCAAATACATAAAATAACTGTTACAGCTGTTCCTCCACCGCCAACTGCTGCGACGAAGGGAACAAGATTCATCCATTTAGGAAAAATTTGTGCCACTGGCTTTGCCTTTCCTTATAATTTAAACACAAAATTGCACTTCTATAAAACCGAAAAACTATAAACTCTTCGTTAGTTCATGCAAGTTCATTTAAGATCTTTTAATGAAATTTGCTCAGGTATTAAACTGAGCGTGAAAATAAATGCCCTCAACGATGATTACCATGAACAAAACTAAGACATAAATAATAGAAAACCTGAATAATTTCATTTCGGCATTTCGAGACGAATCTTTACGCAAACCGATGGATTTTACAATAAAAGTGAAACCGAGAACGGAGGCGGCAATGAAGTAAACCAGGCCGGCATCGAAGCGATAGAGCAACAGACTGCAGGCAACCATAATAAAGGTATAAATAATCATTAAGGTGATGGTATGCTTTTCGCCTTTCACCTTTGGCATCATGGGCAGATCGACTTTTTCATAATCATCTTTGAGGTACAATGCCAGGGCCCAAAAATGTGGCGGTGTCCAAAAGAAGATTATCGCAAACATTAAAAGGGCGGAAATACTTACGGCGCCAGCAGCGGCAGCACACGCGATAATCGGCGCCATTGCTCCTGCAATTCCGCCTATGACAATGTTCTGAGGGGTATTGGGCTTGAGATAAAGCGTGTAGAAAAGGGCGTAAAACAGAATGGTACCCAAGGCCAGCAATGCGCTGAGAGGATTAAAGCGGAGCCAGAAAATCACGCAGCCGATCACACCAATTGAGATGGAGAAAATAAGCGCTGAAAGTGGGGAGATCTCACCTGATGGCAAGGGCCGGCGCTTGGCTGTGCGGGTCATTTTTGCATCGATATCACGTTCAAGATATTGGTTCAATGCATTCGCTGAGCCACCCGTTAAAAAGAGGGATATGAGCACCAAAAAAAAGTCTATAGGTTTGTCCAGCAACTTACCGTCGACAACCAGCCCGGCAGCACCTGTAACAATGACCAATAGCATGATGCTAGGCTTTGTTAACTTTATGTAATGTTTGATCTTTGACATTCCTGTCAAAATCCTTTAAAATATATTTAAATTAAGCTCAAACCAGCCAATATATGTAAGGATTGGCTTTATGCAACAATATCAACTAAAATAGACCCGCATAAACAGACATTTATAAAAATGTGATTAGTGTAGTAACAATATAAAATCTTTATAATGAGTTGAGATGAATTTTGACAACCCAACATTTGCCTGGTTACTGCTTTTGCTCCCTGTTTGGGCATTTATTCTATATAGGAGCAGAATTGCACTAAGCCGAAAGCTTCGTTACGGCTTTATATTAACCTTGTTGGTCTTCGCAGTAATGATGCCATATCATCGTGCTGCCAGTGAAATATCCCGTCAAACAGTGGATATTGTCGTTTTACTTGATCTATCTAAGAGCATGCTGGGCAAAGACTTGCAAATAAGCCGCATGGACTTTTCCCGGCGTTTATTGAATAAACTTATAAAAACAGATAATAATTTTGCCATTTTCGGATTTGCGGGAAAAACCGAGCTTTTAAGCCCCTTGAGTTCTAATAAAAGCGGGCTAAGGCTTGTCATAAACAATTTAAGCAGCTCAAGTATACCCGTTGGAGGATCAAAGATTTCTGATGCCTTCCAGCAAATAGAGAATCGAATGTCTCAGTGGGAATCCAAGGAACGTCTGGTACTTTTTTTAAGCGATGGCGAGTCTATTGGAGAATCCGATATGGATTTTAGCAATTATCCCTGGCCGATCGTCACAATCGGGCTTGGCGATCCTATACAAGGTAGTTTATTGCAAAATGAAGATGGAACGTTGATTAAGAAAGATGGCAAGGCAGTACGTTCCTGGCAAAATGTGGCCTTGCTGAAACGAATTGCCTCAGAAAGCAATGGGCGTTATATCCATGCGAAAAACCTTAAAGAAACAGAAGCAGAACTGATGATGGAGCTAAGCAAGTACAGCAGTGGATCCATTGCCGGAACTAAAAATTATAGCGTGCTCATCTGTATTCTCCTGCTGGCATTTCTCTGCAGTCTATCGCTCCTGACAGGCCGGGCAAAAATCCGCGCCTTGGCAACCGCCCTTTTTCTATGCACATTCCCGGTGTTTTCGGCGGAGTCAAAATCGCTCATAGCTGATTACGAGAAACAAATCCAGTCTGTTCACAGCAGCAAAGAAGAGAAAGCTCTGGCATATAACAATGCCGCCATACTTTATTACCAGGAAGCGAAATCACTCGATGATACAGGCATTGACCTGGCGATTGATTTACTGAAAAAGTCCGAGGACTACTTTAAGGAATCCATTCGCCATGGTGGGGTGCCCAAGGTTGCTGAAAACCTCCAGAGCATCAGCACCAAACAGAAAACGTACGTGAAACGCCGTGAAAAGTTGAAACGCAGCCAGGCCCTAATTGAACTGCAGCGCGAATCGCTTCGATTAACCTGGCGCCGGCAAATAAAGTTAAAGAGCCACATCGATGAAGAAGCAGCGGTCATTTTGGCAAGCTTGCGGTCAATCGAACAAAGCCTGCGAGCACATACAGACCTTTTTAAAGACTTAAAGCAGTTTGATTATACACGCGCTCGAAAGCTTCTCGCAGAGGCGATTCTTCAGAAAGCAAAGGAAGCAGAGCTCACGAAATTTATATCAGCCAAAGCCGCAACCGACAAACTGATAAAAGACGCTTATTTGAAATTGGGCGGACGATTGGATGATAAAAACTCTGAAGATCCCAAGCCACCCAAGACGTCCAAGCCGCAAACAAAGAAGGAGCGTGCGAAAGCTGTAAAAAGCCTCCTGAGGATTCATCAGGAGAAAGAAGCAGAAAAAGCAAAAATCAATAAAACCAAGGAACATTACGATGCGAATGATGACGTTCACTGGTAAGATACTGTTTTGCATCGTATCGCTCTTCAAGCTTCACGCTCAAGAATTTCAGATTCAACCAAACCCGTTGCTGACGGGTGAAAAAGCCTGGCTCATCGTACCCGATAAACAAAAGCTTCTGCAATTACCAGACATTAAAAATCTTCAGTGGCTCAGCAAGAAACCCACATTGATCCAATCGAGTCGTTTTCGCAGCGGTTCCAAACGGATTCGTGCTTATCCCTTCATTGTGAATAAAGCAGGAGATTACGAAATTGTTCAACTCGCCCTGCACTTCACCGTGAAAAATGCCTTTCAATCCGATGGCCTGGAATCACAGAAATATCTCTTTGCTGAAATTTATTATGATGGCTTGAGCAGCCCCCCCGAAAGCCTCTATCAATCCGCCGAACTTAAGCTGCAGGTTAAGGTCTTTATTCATCCCAAATTAAAGATCGCCGATAATTTTGAAGATCACCTCTTACCAAAGATAACAATGAAAAACTGTCACTTAAAAAGGAGCAATGGCAATCTGAGTCCCTTTGTTCAATACGATGAAAAAAGAGAAACAGCCTATGGTAAACTTTATCATGTAATTTACTACAGCTTCAGTATTTTTCCGGACAAATCACCCATGTCTGCGGCACTCTCATTTCGCTTCCCGTTTCTCAAAAAATCTGCTGAAAAGTTTTCCCCATTCTTTGAAAATAAGAAGACCGAAATTTGGGAATCCTTCGAGCTGAATATTCCCCCTGTTGTCATTTTAGCACGTCCCGATAAACCCCGGGGCTATCAAGACCTGGGCCTCACTGGAGACTTAAATATCCGGCTTATGCACCCGGAACACGCACAGGTGAAATCCGTATTTAGCACAGAATTAAGCATCGAGGGAAATGCCGATTTTAGCCAAATTAAAATTCCCGAATTATCTGCAACCGAGATCGAGCTTTATAAGGCAATAGAGCTGAAGGCTAACAACAGCCTGATCCTGCGCTGGGATGCCGTTGCCAAGTCGCACAGCGCCAGCATAAAACCACTGAAAATTTGCTGGTTCTCGGCAAAAGAAAAACGCTGGATTAGCAAAGAACTTACCGCAAATATGAGTTTTTTAAGCCGCCGCCATTCTCCTGAAATCGCCGCTTGGATAAATCTCGACCGCTCGTTTGCAGAAAGAGATAAACGTACTTTATCCCTAATGCTAATCCTTATAGCCATGGGCTTGATCAGCTTCCAACGATCCATGGAGAAAAAGCGAAATGATGTGAAGCTTCAACTGAAATTAATTTTGCAGCAGTTCTATCACGATGCATCTGATGCTGTCAGCTCGCTGGTGGATTTACAGCAAAAACTAAATCAACATTTTGATCTACCACCGGGGTCGGATATCGCTGCGATTCCAGATGATGAATTGCGCCAAAAACTTGAGGGAATTGACCGGCAAATATACCAAAATAAAACGTTGAAAAAAGAAACATTGCTGCATTTGATGAAACCGCTGATGCTCATTTGCTTTCTCTTTTTAAGCGCCAACAGCGTTGCCGCAACTCATATAGAACAGCTCTATCAAGAACATGACTACAGTTCCGTTATCCAAAAGCTGAGTGCCAGGCAGGATCTCAATGCTGCTGAAAACTATATTCTGGGCAATGCCTATTTTAACAGCGGCGATTTTGGCAAGGCTTATTTAAGCTATCGGAAATCAGCCATGCAAAACCCCTTAAATAAAAGCAATCAGCACAATCTCAAGCGCAGCGCAGAGAGGCTTCAGCAAAAACGAAACACAGTGCCACTTTCCGGCGACAATCTCATATTTATTATCGCGTTGCTGTTTTTTATTTATGCCCTTTCTTACAAATACCGCAAGCCGCTAATCTTCATATTTATACCCGTACTGTTTTTTACAGTCGTAACATATTTTTATTCTCTAAGACAATTTGAACAGAGTCTTTGTATCGTGACTCGACATGCAAAAACATCTAAACTTCCTGGCGAAGAGTTTGGTGAATCGCTTTATATAAATCCCGGAACAACATTAAGGGTTCTCGAAGAAAGACTTGATTTACAAGAAAAAAAACTTTATTATAAAATTAGC
>JABSQK010000209.1 GCA_013215875.1 Lentisphaeria bacterium | reverse complement strand
ATATTGAATAGTCGTTATTTTCGATCGTACATCTCATTAAATAGGCGAGAAATCCGTGCAATTTTGTGCCTGAGTGTGCTGGGCCAGTCAAACAACCACCGCGGAATACATGTGTCTTCATATCGAAGTATTTACCATATTCCTGTACAAGAACATCTGCAGCCACTTTTGATGCTCCAAACAGGCTGTGTTTCGACTGATCAATCGACATGGATTCATCAATGCCATCTCGATATGGGTGCTCTGGATCAATTTCCCAGCGCTTTTCCTCTTCAATTAATGGTAGTGAATTGGGCGTATCCCCATATACTTTATTTGTTGATGTAAAAATGAACACGGATTCAGGGCAATATTTTCGACTCATTTCCAACAGATTTAATGTTCCGTTGGCATTCACTGTAAAATCCATGATTGGGTCGTTTGCCGCCCAGTCATGTGACGGTTGAGCTGCTGTGTGGATGACCAGTTTAATATCCGTTTGGTATTTATTAAAGACAGTATCCAAAGAACTCAAGTCGCGTATGTCGATAGACTCATGGTGATAGTTCGCGTAATTATCAACTAAATACTTTTGATTCCATAAAGTTGATGCTTCATCGCCAAAAAATGTTTTCCTCAGATCATTGTCGATACCAACTACAAATAACCCTTTCTCATGAAAAAATTTTGCGGCTTCTGAACCAATCAAACCTGCAGAGCCCGTAATGATGACAACATCCATTATTTTTTCCTCTTAATTCTATATATTTCAAATGTCATTGTTCCCGTAGAAAAACGTTCAGGTAATTTTACAGATTTTAAGTTTCTTACACTGTTTATCTGTTTGATTGTATAAAGGTTCAAATCAACGGAATATATTAATTCAGAATTATAGGGCATTGCCTCATCATTTTCAATAGCAAGATAATTTCCCTCCGATTCCAACAAAAGCCCGTTACATTTGATATAGTATGCCGGGCCATCAATTTTCCTGTTGCCAAGATAGACAAAATTACCCGATTCCTTCTTAAAACGCCAATTGCTGTAATCTTCCGGATTTATTTCTCCAAAGTACAAGGAGTAAATATCATCTGCAGGATGATACGTATTACCGCGAAAGCGATAAGGTAAAACCGAACGAGACATATAAACAGGATTATTATCTACATTGATTTCATACAACTTTTTAATCATCTGGCCATATTGATTACCGTGTGAATTTGCAGCATACGATTTGTAGCTGATAAAATAGTCACCCATATAGAAAGAAACTTCTGCCAATATTAAGATCATAAGCAGACTAGTTGCAAATGCTCGTTTCGATTTCATACGATGCAAAAAATATGCAATGCCAATAATTGCTAGAAATGTCCAATAGACGACCCCATTGATACTTCGTGTTCCATGTTGCTGATCGATAGTCAGCATCGCTGCACAGGGATATACCAAAATTGCCAGTAAAACAAATCGGTACCGACCGGATTTAAAGGCACGTTTCACAGCAACAATTAAGCCGAGAATTACAAATGGAATTAAGACATGCAGCATTTGGCCGCCATGTCTCGTATTGTGCCGGTATTCTGAGTCGCCAGTTAAAAATAAAAAATCAAATGAGAAATATCCTACGTAGCGTGTAATGATTCGTCCGATTGCCTCCGATAGTGTGGGATCATCATACCATATTGAAATCAATTTAAAACGAGTCGTTAAAGCACCCGGATTATTTAGCAAGTAAACGATCATAGGAGCCATAAGCAGAAGAAGAACTGAGCTAAAGAGTAAACCATATTTCCAGCGTTTTATAAGTGTGGTATTATGTGCAGCAACATACATGAGCAGGGTTATAAATGCTGTAGGCCTGGCAATATTATGTGAATACATAGAAAATGCCCAGCCCAATGCTGCAACTACAGCCCATTTATAGGATCGTGTCCTAAATGTTTTATTTAAAGCAGTGATACCTATGCACAGACCTAATAACATCGGTGTATAACCAGACATTAAGCTACGGGCAAGTGTAAAAATCCATGGTGAGAAGCCAAATAAAATCAAAGCGATTAAACTCAGGGTCCGTAATCGGAAAAAATCGTGAATCAACCAGGCAAATGCCAACGCAGCAAGAATATGGTAAATAGCGCTAACAATGCGCACTGTCCACTTTTCATTTCCCCAGATTTTTACAAATGGAACTGCCGTATAAACTGAAACTGCATCCTGATAATCACCCCAACACCGAAAAAATACTGGATATGAAATCTTATGTTCATCTGTTCCATACTTTCCAATCGTATAGGCATTATAGCCAATCGAGGCTTCATCTAAAAAAAATCCTTTCGGATGATTTTCAATATCCCATAATACGCTTACACTTATCAAAAGTGTAAAAATAATTAACAATGTATAAAAACTTTTATTCGACATATCCATAAGCACATATAATAGTTGATAATTAAATTAAATTAACTAAAGCCATGAAATATTCCATCGTCATACCCGCACACAATGAAGAAAGTTGCATTCAAGCAACGATCGATCTTTTGGTTGAGAAGCTATCCTCAGAGAAATTTGATTATGAGATTATCGTGGT
>JABSQK010000208.1 GCA_013215875.1 Lentisphaeria bacterium | reverse complement strand
TTCGTTTTACATAGGAGAGGATTTCTTTGATTGGGGTATCTTTCACTTTTATTGTGATTGTCTTCGCCGTATTCAAGGCATCATCAGCAATGATATTCATACCATCGATTTCTTGAAAAACTTCGATTAAGCCCTGTAAGTCCGCATTCTGAAGATCGATGCTGACCTTCTTTTCCAGAAGCTTGTCCATTGGGCCCTCGCCCGTGGTAAAGGGGCCCAGCTCCGGGTGAAATTCTTTGAATTTACCGTAGTTTTTGGGCCGCAATAAACGTTTCTCAATATCCATCAAGTAAATCGAATCGGAAACTTCCTGGCTTCTTTTTAGGTTTTCAAATTTTTGTTTGTTCATCACATCCTCATAAAGCAATGTGGCTTCACGTCCGATGTATTCATTTTCCAACAATGGCAGGAGGATTTTTTTGGCGACAATATAATCGCCACGACGGGATGCCTCACCCGCTTTCAGGTAGAGACGCTTTGCTTTGAGTATGGCTTCTTCTTCAAGTGCCCTGTCCGGCGCATGTGTACATGATGCCGCTAAAAAAATGAGTATTAATGATATGTAGCTTATATATTTCATAGAGATCCTTCTTTAAATATTAACAAAAATATCAGTCGTGTCCCATCTCCCAGGTATATCGCCCGGTAAATGTATTGCCGTTATATGATAAATTCAACATAAATTCCTTCTGTCCCCAAAGCTTTGTGGCATGATAAACACAGCGAATTACAGGAAAATAATCACGATCAAACTTTCCCCCGCTGGCATCACAAAAAGTTCCCTGATTTTTCCCGTATCCAAAATCCATTTGCTGGAGTTTTACCTCGCCCCAGGTTTTCCAGGAATCATTATTTGTATCTTTGATGCATGAACCGGCCCAACCACATTCCGCACCAGACATTTCGTAGAAATAACTGTTATATTCTATCGCCTGATTTCTGGGGTAGACAATATTCAAGCCGTTTCTCGTTGAACCAATATTCTGCAAGTTATCATCCACCTCTGTATAGTTATCCTCCATGGTTGTGCCCGTATCGATGGCTTCCTGGTCAATATCGAATATAGGACCTTCATCACTATTTCCAGGACGGCCCCCATCGTGGCCAGCAGATATATCCTGTGGGCAAACAAACAAATCCTTGCCTGAAATATACTCGGGGTTCAATGTGGAGAGCCAAGGTGGCATATCGTCTTCGAAATCGCCTCGATACATCAATAATCCAATACCAAATTGCTTCAAATTCGAGGTACATTTTGTAACTCTGGCTTTCACGCGCGCTTGAGACAATACAGGAACAAGCATAGCAGCAAGGATTGCGATGATTGCAACAACAACAAGAAGCTCAATAAGAGTAAATTTTAATGTACTTTTCAATATTTTATACCTAATTATATATACTATTAATAGAACCCTTAATATAGCTGAGGTTCCATCATTATCAATGAAATTGAGCTTTTAGCAGAGAAAATTTATTTTTACTAGGCTCAATAACGTCAATTCTGAGGATTTAATACGAGCTATTAGCTCTAAAATATTAAAAAGATATAATTGAATTAGTGCAGACTACTGAGAATGAAATTATTACATATATGAGCCTGTATAGAGTAAATTAAGCAATATCTATTGCTGTACTTTAATAAATTTAATTATATGGGCTTAATTATTGCTTTTTTGCATTAGAATACCAGGATTTTCTTCGAATTAGAATGCGTTTCACTTTAGCCTGGTTGATTCATAAATCTCGTAACGAAAGGGCTAAGGTGTAAAAGTCGCAGTCATTTGGGGGTGTTGGCGTGCCGAGGCACTTCAATCATCGTAAGTTCTAAGTGACTGATATTGCAAGGATTAGCCCTTTCCATAGATGGTTTCATGACGTATCCGGGCTAGAATGAAACGGAAACATCGCCGCCCAGCTGAATGGGTTTGGGCACAAGCTTGAGCCCATGGGATTTTTCCCAGTCGAGGTCCCAGTTAAAGAGCAGTGGCTCGCAGCTCTCCCACTTGTTCATTGCAATAATCATGAACCTGTCTGTTGCAGTCAGGTAGACATCCACAACCAGGGTCTGTTCAGGTAAGAAATCAGCCACTTTATTGCAAAACTGCTGGGCGGATTTCCAAATTTCATCGGATCTTTTCTGAATGCGTGAATAATACTCTTTAACATAGCGTTGTGAGAGTCCTTTGAGTTTGCCTTCAACAATAAACATACGGAATTCCCTCATCTTGTTTACCCGCCGATATGGGTGCAATGCGATGCGTATGGACTTTTCTTCCTTAAATGCCTCTGTGACTTTGTCGGACTCCAATAACATATCCAATGCCACAGAACCGACCTTAACTGCATCCGACTTGCGAAAGAGCGGTGAATCTGTCGGCGCACAACTGTCCGCATGAATAAACGATGAACCCGGTAAATGGTCGATAACATAATCAATCTTACCTATTAACGTGTTTACGATACTTGCTGTGCGCTTTTTATCGGTAAAAATTTCCTTTTCGGCTTCATTGAGTCGTATAAATACGGTTGGGAATGTGTAATTCGCCAAGTCCGTATACCATGTGCTTACTGGGATACTCATTTTTCTATTCCCTGGGGTACGAATGTTTTATTATCAGTCAAATATATTTGGTCAATCATTATATCGTCTTCTCTTTGTTCAATGTCAAATTTAAATTCACCTTTACTTAGATTATAATCCTGTGGTCCCCTCACCCAGTGCCATTCCAGGCTGTCGTCATCGCCAATCACTTTAGCTGGTTCGCCGGTAAACCTCAAATTGAATGAGTTAGCACATGTGCCATTCCATTTCACCCGAAACCAAAAGTTTACCTCACGGTCATCATCCAGGTCCAACTTATAACTGGCAATTCCTTTTGCTTTGTTTTTATCTTTCACGACCCCCAGCGGCAAATGAATGACCTGAAGCGAATCGCCCTCTAGTTTCAGGGTTTCAAATGACGGTCGCACGTCGCCGGATTCCGCTTCAAGCACCAAGGTCCAGGAACTGCTATGTTCGACTTTTACATCTTTAATATTATCCAGATCCGTATCATCTTTGTCTTTATCTGAACATGAGCTGAATAGCAACATACATAATAATAAAGAGAGGTGTTTTATCACGTGAGTTCCCCATTTTCCAATTTCAGGATCCTGTCTGTGGAGTCGGCCAAAGCACTACTATGAGTCACCATAATCACTGTGCGGTTTTCATTTGTCATACTTTTTAATAATTTCATAATTTCCTTACCGTTTTCCGGGTCCAGGTTTCCTGTTGGCTCATCTGCAAGAATAATTCGGGGGTCATTAATTAATGCTCTGGCAATGGCAATGCGCTGTTGCTCGCCGCCAGACAGCTCAGCAGGCCGGTGTTTTGCACGGTCAGCAATACCCATATCGCACAACATCTCCATCGCACGGGATTTTGCCTGCTGGGTATTTTTGAGCCAAGCAGTAATCATCACATTTTCCAGAGCAGATAAATCCGGCATTAATTGATAATTTTGAAAAATAAATCCGATATTTTTTAAACGATGATTACTGTTCATATTAAATTCTTGTCCATAAAAAAGTATCTTGCCAGAGCTCGGTTTATCCAATGCTCCGAGCAATTGAAGCAGGGTGGTCTTTCCACAACCGGAGGGTCCTGTCAATGACAAGAACTCGCCTTCCCTAACCTTCATGTTGATACCTTTTAGCACCTCCAGGTACTTTCCGCTCCGATCAACACGAGGTCGTTTAAACTGTTTATATAAATCAACAGTTTCCAATGCAATCGCCAAAATTACGTCCTCCGTTTGAGGGTCTTACACTAACTCATTTTATAAAAATTACAGCCTTTTATTGACTTCATCAAAAAAAGGCTAAACTATGTAGTTAAGGAAAGGCATAAACCATGAAATATTACATTCTTTTTATTTGTATACTGATTCACTCGCAAGCAGCTTCAGAACGAGAAACTCTTCTTCAAAGCGAAGAAGAATTTATCGTCGACTTACTCACCCAGAAAAAACCAGACTTTGCACAAAAGCATTTGGACATTATAAAAAAGGTCTTTCCCAAAGAACAGGATCTGATCAACAGATATCAGGGACTCATCTATTTTAAAAAGCAACATTACATTAAAGCGATCGTACATCTGAAAAAAGCCATGAGTAGTAAAAATTTATCGAAAGCTGAAAAAGTTCAAAATTCACAATACCTCTTCCTGGCATATGTTCGAACTGCCAACTTTAAATTATCTGCTCAAACTTTAAAAGAAGTCGAAAAAAATGCAGGTGAGTATGACTGGTACGCGGGTGCTTGTTTGGATCTGGCAGTAACAATTACAGTGGCCTCCGAATTCAAAAAAGCCCCTGAGAAAGTCAGCATTATGCTTGAGACTATGGATTTGATCGATACCTTCGTGAAACGAAATCCAAAGCATGCCCGTATTTCCTGGTTTGAATATTACCAGGCTGAACACAAATTTAATAATTTCTTAACGATAAAAAATGAGCTTGATCTAAAAAAGGAAAGCACTGCTTTAGCCCGTGAACAGAAACTTGAAGCCGTATGGATACAGTTTAGACAAACCCGTGCGAGTTACTTGCAACTTAAAGCCAGGTATAAAGGAATGCAGGTGGAAAGGCGTGTCAATAACCGCATTGCTGCACTGGAAAAATATAAAACAGTGTTAAACGAACTTGAGCGAAACTGAATCAGCAGATAGCCCCCATAGCGAGGAGGAGGGTGCTCTAAAAGAGATGGCAATGTACGCCATCTTCTGCGGTCTCACCCCAATGATCCCCATACCATTTATCGATGATTGGGCGCTTCGAAGTCTGAAAAGACAACAGTTTAAACGCATCTTTGCCGACAAAAAAAAGGACCTAGATCTTGGTGAACACAGCGCCGCCATCCATACCCTTGCCTGTGGAGTAAAAGAAAGTTTTACTTGTGTTGGCTGCTTTCTTTTTGTGCCCAATTTTATTTTCAAAAAGATTATTCTTTATACGATCAAAAAAATCATTAAGAAATTGATCTTTGTTTTGAGCATGAAAGATGCCGTGGATGTATCCAGCCACAGTTTCCACGAGGCGTGTCTGTTTCGCGTTTTATTGAACAAAGATTATCTAAATGAGAAGACACTCGCCGATGAAAACTGCATAAACCACATGCGTCGCAGCATGGAAAAATGCTGCGAAGAACACGAAACCAAACCCGTAGAAAAAATCATCGTCGAATTATTTAATGAAAAGAAGTCCATACTTCTGGCATGCTTAAAACCCCTGGTGGTACTGATAAAAAAGGCCCGCCGTATAGGCAAGGATATAGATGAGCAAGACTTGCATGTCGACGAGATTATGGGACTCTCAGAAATACTGGCCAATAAAATTTCCGAAAATGAGGGTTATATCGACAAACTTGAATGCCACTTTATTGAAATTTATGAAGCGTCACTTGGCGAAGATAAAAATTAAAGGCAAGTCTTTCTTGACCATATCATAATACGTTTCGAGCTCATCATAACTTGTTTCAGCCGATGCTATTAAAAAAATATTTAATGTTTTCCATTGCTCACCCTTATGAAGGGTTAAAAGTTTTTTCAAGTCCTCATAACTTTTATAAACGTGATCTGTCTTAGTAATGAGTAGTTCATCATTTTCCAGATATGTTTCTGTATATATACGTAAGCGCCCTGTTTCTTTACCATGAATGTGTATTTCAACCGGCTGCACAGAACGGTTTTTCGGTACCAACATATCTTTCTTGGTATTAAAGGCTGCATAAAAAAATTGGTCCTTGTAAATCTCAACACGAAATATTTTGCTTATGACAAATTGATTAATAATTTTATTTATATTGATCAGCTGAATCACAGGCATCTTTGCATCGTAATTAAATTTAATATAGATATCTTTTTTCATTTTTATGGAGGGGTTTAATGTTTCTAAAAACTTTTCAAATCCCACATTTTCAGCAATTGTCTTCTTGCCGTCTATGACCGTAAAGTGAAGTACTTTATCAAAGCTGATTTTCACAGTGTAGCTCTGAACATTTGTCTTTCCCGGGGCAAATCTCGGACGTATGATAAATTTCACAGGCTGCATTGCACTAAATAAATGTGCGGGATTGGGCACGATCATACGCGGTCCCTTGGGTGCCTGGTATGGTACATCCAGCAGTGTGGATATCGAATTAAACATCGAAATGATATCACCAGAGTCTTCTGCAGCCAATCGTTTATCTAAAATGTAGGACCCATCAAACATCCAACCGACCGCTTCTAAAGGTTTTGAATTTCGTGAGTCATGAAAAATTTCGTTTCCGGGAATAAGTTTATCATCTTTTTTGACAAATACATCGACCCGGTCGCCCTTCGGCCAAAACTGCATTTTATGATGGTTTACATTGTAACCGGATTTTATAGAGACAAACTCCAAGGCAGCTTTGACATCTGAAGCATTCGCCAACGTAACTGCAAGGGATTCATAATCCTTCCCGATATTCCGCACCAGCATATACTCAATGGGTTCACCTTTTTTAATACCCGAGGCCACAGCAAAAATTTCCACTTCACGTGTTTTTTTATTGGCGCGTACTCCGCGTTTTATAAAATAATTTTTGCCTTTTAAAGAGCTACTTTCCTTATCGTATGTATCGAAGAGGGTTTTGAGTTTTTCATCATCTATCTTTACTTCAGCAAAGATTTGAAATGAACAAAGAAGTAGACTAGTCGTTAAGAACTTTCTGAGTAGAGAGAACTTCATCTTTATCATTGGACTTTTTATCACGTGAAAATTCCTTTAACTGAGCTAATTTCAGTTCATCGTTAATTCGTTGCATTATTTTTTTGCTTTTGCGCCGAACTGTTATAGATAAATATGCATCATAAAGTCCGACTACAACCCACAATGTAATATAAATTAACACTTTTGACCAGTGATTTAAGAAATATTCTGCATTTGCCGTTTCGCTATCCACCCAGTAGATTCCATACAGCACATTTACCAGGACAAAACCAAGGAGTATTCCACCCAAAGCACGAATCACTAAATGCCGTCCGCGAATGAGACTATTTTTTTTGAGATGGCGGCGAATTTCAAACGTTAATACAATGCCTATTGTAATAACAAAAGCACTGACAATCAATCCAAATGTTTGCTGTTCAAAACTCATACTACATACTAATTTAAATGCGAGCAATTGTAAAGAGTAAATTTCGAAAGAATAGAATAAAATGTTCCAGGCGTCTGTCGGACATAGGAATTTCATAACGAAAATCGCTCAAATAGAGCTAAATTGCTTCGCTTTGGGCTATTGGCAGTTCAGTATCTGGCGCATCAATTTATCGCCTTCAAGGTAGCCAATACCACCCTTCAGAGCCTCAGTTTCGCTATAAACCACAATCTCATCTTTACTAATATGATCGCCACATATGGCAAACGGCACAGGTGTGCGGGTATGGACACCACGTTTTACAGCTACAGGGTGATCCGGCGCGACTGCATAGCATATATTTTGGCCATCTAAGAGGCGCATGGTTTCTCCGACAAAGCGGCGGTCAATTTCTTCAATCGTTTTAATCTTTAAATCCAAATCGCCCATATGCCCCACTTCGTCAGCTGCCTCCACATGCAAATAGACAAAGTCATGGTTCTCCAGAGCTTTTACAGCAGCGGCAGCTTTGCCTTCATAATTTGTATCAATGTAGCCAGTCGCCCCATCCACATGTATTAAGCTCATATCAGCACAGGCACCCAATCCAAATATAACGTCCACAGCAGCAACAACTGCAGCTTCTACACCATATTTATCACGAAATGCCAGCATATCGGGCTTTTTACCAGGGCTCGATGGCCAGATCATATTTGCTTTTTCTTCACGGTTTTGATTATACGGGTGCGCTTCTAAAAACGTCCGCGTCCGCTGCATCAGATCAATAAGAAGTTTGCATGTCTCAGCCGACTTCTCATGCTGCGTTGCCTTTGGCACTATATCAGGTATGTGCATCCCCATCGACGCATCCGGTTTTTCGTAAATCACTTCAGCAGTGTATTTATCCCCATGCAAAACCAAGAGGTTGCGGTAGGATATGCCTGCATAAAAACTGAAGTCAGGGCAATTAAACTCTGCAATTAAATCCTTCATAATAACTTGGGAATCTTCATCAGAAATATGCCCCCCGGAATAATCAACAAGGGTATCGCCACTGGCCTGTATTAAGTTGCAGCGATAAGCAATATCATCTGCTTTCAAGTCAATCCCCTGGCTCATCGCCTCCAATGGCCCGCGACCACAATAGTATTGAGCGATGTCGTATCCGAGCACGGACATGTTTGCCACGTCAGACGATGTGGAAAAGCCTTCGGGTAAGGTAAGGAATGTACCGCTGGCCCCTTCACGGGCAATACGGTCCATATTCGGTGTATGCGCTGCCTCTAATGGTGTTTTACCGCCCAATTCGTCCAGAGTTTCGTCCGCTAGGCCATCTGTTAAAAATAAAATTGTTTTTTGCTTAGTCATTTGTTTCCTTAAATAGTGCACAAAATAAAGTTCAATTCCAAGCGATTGCTCAGCTTTCCAAAAAATTTAGAGATGCATTAATGGTGCAAGGCGATGGCATATTTTAAGATGCCGAATTGCAGCGAACGAAGTCAGTGATCTAACTCTAGATTTTTTTACATCGACATACCGGTATATCCACGCGACAGCTGAAAATGCGATTGACCTTTGCTATCAAGCTTTGGCTCATAGTCCATTGCTGCAACTTCAAAAATCAGTTGCATAAGTGCATCCGCATCTTTATAACTGCAATCAAAATCGTCTGTTTCTTCTTTAATGGCAATTTGCACAATTGGGATAAATGGATGACTGGGAATCACACGCTCGGAAATATTGAGTATCAAATCCACACCACATGCCCCAAACCCGGTAATTGATTCGATTGAATTGCCCCCCGGACTTTCCATAATATGTAATCCGCTTGCTTCAACTCTTTGGCCATATTCCAGTGTACTATGGATCTCTTCCTCGACAATCTGTTGCAAAGAGGCAGTCGTACATAGCGGGTCTGAGTTAGCAAGTACAATGTTTACACCGGAAGCGAGGCATTGACGAATCACTGCCATGATAACGGATGCATCTTCCAAATCCCAGTCGCAATTACTAATGATCCCAATAGACAAGTCGCTTATATCACGATCTTCGCGAGTACGTGATTCGTTCGCAAGACGTTCATCAAACCATCGTGTGACCAACTCCGAAGCATTATCAATGCCGCCATCCAGCTGTATACTAACCCAGCCAAAATTGTCGGGATCTTTTCCCAGTGCAATTAAGTTTTGCCTAAAGTAATCATTGTGTGTTTTCTCACAGCCATGTTCAAGAAAGAGGCCGCTTTTCACTGCGGGATGCGTTATATAACCGATTAATGTTGATATAGCAATATCAACATTTTTACCGGAACTCGAACCACAACCTTCAGTATGAGGAATGGTAACAAATTTTGATACTGCTTTCTTATAATCGGGGTTTTCATTGAGTTTGTCTGCAAATAATTTAGAAACCTGTGCTGAGCACAAACTTGTCGGCATCACCAGAGCAAGGCTTTCGCGAGCAAAATCAGTACCGGTATTTTCCATATTTACAGTCGCTTCGAATTTCCACTCGCTGAGATTTATGGTTTTTAATGGCTCGCCGGTAAAACTGCGGGAGTCATAAGCTTCATTGAGTCCTGCCTGCGTCAATCGCCAGTTATGCCAAATCGACAATTGGAAATGACTCGCTTTTTCACCCACACTCTGTTCACCCGAAGCGATATTCAGCATGTAATCCACAGAGGCATCAGTTAGCGTCTCCATCGGAACACCATCGATATACTGCCCGGCATTTATATCCATATCACCATTGAGCAATTCATGTCGACTACTCGTGGTGATTATTTTAATGGTCGGTACGAATGGAAAATTTGTAATTGAACCATTGCCAGTAACGAAGAGTATCATGTTTGCTCCCCAGGCCACCTGACCGGCGATACTTTCAATATCGTTACCTGGGCTGTCCATAAAATAATACCCGGGCTCCTCTTTGTTCTCGCCATAGTCAATTACCCAGTCCAAGCGTACATCTGCCTGCTTTTTCTGCGCAGCACCAATCGACTTAATGGCGATATTATACAAGCCGCGAAGATAATTCCCGCCCGATGGATTATCCTCAAGGGTATGCCCATGGTAAGATGCGATACGGCGAAAACGGGCGATCATCGAAAGAAATTTTTCTGCTGTGTCTGAGTCCTTGCAGTTTGCCAGGATGTAGGATTCTGCACCCACTAGCTCATTTGTTTCAGCCAGGTTGGCCGCCCCGCCCTCTAATATAACTGCCCGGGCCATCTGACCTGCCAATGGATTGCCAGAGATACCGCTAAAAGCATCAGAACCGCCACATTGCAGCGCAATGCGCAACTTGCTCAATGGCTGCTTCTCACGTTTAATTTTATTCGCCGCCACCAAAAAATCACGCACATAGGCCTCTGCTTCTGCAATGGTTTTTCGAAAGCTTGTCACTGTCACTTCGCCAAGAAGCACATGGTCTAAAGGATAGGAATTGCTTTGCATAAACGATTTCAATTGTTCCCAGTCCAGCTTTGCCGCAGGATCATCGATGATCACCACGGCTGCCACATTTGCGTGCACAATAAACCCAGCGAGTGTGCGTAGTAAAAGGTCCATGCTGTTTATCGTTTCATTGCCAGTCGCTTCTGTATGGGAAAGTGCCACCACAGCATCAACATTCTCAAAGTCATCTAGTGATTTAAAACGATCCGCCACAGCTTGTGCATAAATGGACGATGCACCACTCACAGGCAGGATAATGATAGTATTACGCGTACCACATGTGCCATTAGCACGGTCGAAGCCCATAAAATGCCTGTCTGTTATTTCCAAACCCAATTGCTCCGTGGCAACAAAGCTATCCACTTCAAATTCGTAGGGCTCGTAGAAACTAACAAAATTTCCCTCCGTTGGCAGGTCGAAGTTCAGTATGCGACTGGATAATTGCTCAATCATTTTCTCATTGCATAGGTAGGTCCCGGCAACAATATCTCCTGTAGCAAAACCAAAGGTCAGATTCCAGCTCAACAACGCATCACCATTTTGTATTGACTCAATAGCAAACCGGTGACCGACCAATACATAATGACTTATAGAAAAATCAGTGCCATTATGACTGACAATTGTTCCAGGCTCTATATCGCGCAGGGCGACAGCAACATTATCACCCAATACAGGAATGCGCGCAAGAGCATTAAGGTCTATCTTCATTATCACTCCAAAATAAAAATCATAAATTCGCATACAATAATCTTGAAAGTGCTATGGTCAACGCAATTGTATAGATTCACAGATTGGAATTTAATGAACTTAGAAAAACACATCATAGAATACGAAGAGCACCACCAGCTAAAATTTGCCTGGGTGACTGAAATACATGGAACAAAACTACACATTCACAATGAAAAGGGTAAAAATGCAAAATGCCGGGAAAAAGATGTACGCATCGTTCACCCGCTGGCAGCATCGAGCCGGGAAATTGAGTCCATAAAAAATGAAATCAGCGATATAAAACAGGATATCGATCTCAAGCTTATTTGGGACTCACTCGATCCCTCAAAATTTATGTTAAATGACTTAACAGAATTTTATTTCAATGAATCGAAATCAGTAGAGGAATCTGCGTTGTATCGGAGCCTGTTAAATGACAGTCGCTTCACGGTCAATGGGCTTGAGATAACGATTCGGAGTCAAACAGATATCGATGCGGAAAAAGAACGGCATCGTCTCCGGCAGGAAAAAGATGCCATCCGCGGTAAATTTGTGAAATGGGCCCGTCATATTTCCACATCAACAGAGGCCATTGAGATTTTAGATGATTACCTGCCGCTGATTAAGGACCTGGATAAGGCCTTTCAAGATCACCAGAAAACAGATTTGCTAAAAGATATCACTTGCAATGATAGATCGGATAATCCTTTTGAGATGATTTTTGATGTACTGGTTGCTGCAGGGAAACGTGATTACTCCTCTGTAAACCTTCTTAAAATAATTAGCCGTGATTCCGGGTTTTCTGAATCAGTAAAAACCCATGCAGAGCAAGTTAACTATGCTTACAATGATTTGCGCGAAAAGCTTTCGGATAAGTTGACCTTCAGTATAGATGATGCGGATACACAGGAAATAGACGATGCTATTAGTTACGAGCTTATCGATTCGAATTACCATATAGGTGTACATATTGCTGACCTATCCTGCTTTGTAAAAAAAGGCGATCCCGTCGACGAAGAAGCATTGCGCCGAAGTTCCACAGTGTATCTACCCACGGGCAATGTTCTTATGATTCCTGAGTCGATCAGTTGCGACAAAGCCAGTTTAATTGCCGGTATGGAACGACCCGCATTTTCCATACTCGCGGTATTTAACTCCAAGTTCGAATTAATTGAGTCAAAAATTACCCGTACACTAATCAATGTGGATCATCGCCTGTCGTATGATGAGTCAGATGCGATTCTTGAGGATACGAGTTCCGAACTTCATGAGGCATTAAGCTGCCTCGATGCAATTTCAAAAAAAATGCAAAAAGAACGTCTTCAGCATGGTGCGATTGTTATAGCCAAAGATGAATCAAAACTGTACGTACATGACGATACAATTAACTGCCAGGTAATAAACACACATTTAAAATCACGGATGATCATTGGTGAATTCATGATTCTTGCCAATCATCTAACCGCACTACTTGCGCGCGACGAAGAGATTCCCATTATTTATCGAGGCCAGGATACACCTGATGAACCCGCCAGGCATTCCATGGGTAAAATACTCGATGGTAAAAATCCACGAAAAATGATGGGTATGAAAAAGAGCCAGTTGAGCCTTCACCCAAAGAAGCATTCTGCGCTTGGCATAAAAGCCTATACACAAATCAGTTCGCCCCTGCGGCGCTTTTCAGACCTTGTCCTGCAGCGGCAAATTTGCGCCTGGATGGAAAACCAGCCCGCACCCTATACGACCACCGAAATAATGGAAATATTAGGAAACTCAGGAGCAGCAGATAAGGAAAATCGTGGGCTCGATTCACGCTCAAACCGATACTGGACCCTGGAGTACCTTAAGCGGAATCATCACCATGCAGATCTCGAAGCCATTGCAGCATCCAAGTACCCGAGTTTCTATCTGATGAACATTCAACCATGGAATATACGTGCAAAATTAGTCACCGACCGTATGTTGAAATTTGGGGATAGTTTTCCAGTAAAGATACTTCGTATCAATCCTGTGCGCGGGGTATTGGAGCTCATCTTAGACTAGATATTCACCGTATTTCATGGCGAAAATTCAACAAACCAGACGGTTTTTCAGTAGAAATATCTAAGTCCAACAGAGTACTCGCTAAACCGAATCAATGAGGATGAGATCAGGTTTTACTTTCCTGCATTAAATTCTGGCAGACTTCCTGGAATTCAGAGACCGTCGGGCGATTCTCTTTCTTCTTTTCCAGGCATTTATTAATTAAACGCGCCAATGCAGGGTTGATATCTTTACGCACACTTTCGATGGGCACTGGTATTTCATTCAGGTGTTTGCGCATGACATTCAAGTGAGAATCTCCATCAAACGGTTTCCGTCCTGCTGCTGCAGTAAAGAGGGATATTCCCACTGAATAAATATCAGACCGAATATCAATCGATTTATCATTGAGAATCTGTTCAGGAGATGTGTAATGAGGTGTGCCCCGAAAGACATCCTCCAGATTAATCGTCTCTTCCCCGGGGCTTTTAGCCAACCCAAAGTCGAGCAGTTTCAATTTATCATCTACAGTGAGCATTATGTTTGACGGTTTTATATCACGGTGAATTAATTTGTTTTTCTCAAGACAAGAAAGTGCTTCGCCAAGTTGGGAAGTATAATCGTTGAGGTCATCGATCATTATTGGCTCGCCTAAGCTTATTCTATCTGCCAGTGTAATACCATCGAGATATTCCATTGCCAAAAAGTAGTATTGGTCCACCTGTCCAAAATCAATCAACTTCACAATGTTATCATTATTCAAACGGGAATGCTCATAGGCTTCACGAAGAAAATGAGCCATAAAATTGGACCGGCGGATATTCGGTACATCAAAAATTTTCAATGCCACCCAGGGTGTTCTATTATCACGAATATTAAGGGCCTTATAGACCATGCTATAACCACCCTCACCTAACTCAGAATCAATCTTGTACTTTCCATTGAACACATCGCCCAATTTAATCTGGCTATCTAATTGCACTTTGCGCTTCTGCAATGTGATCTGTGTTTTAGCAAGAAGTTCAGCTGGTTTTACAGGCTTTACAAGATAATCATCGGCCCCGACAGATAAGCCTGCGACAATATCTTGTTCGTCATCATGAGCCGAGATTATAATAATAGGTACGTTCCAGCTCAATGAGGATTGCCTTAAGGCTTCAATGGTTTTTGCACCGTCCATATCCGGCATATTGTTATCCAGAAGAATTAAATCGGCAGCTTTGCTGGCAAATTCTTCAAGAACTTCCATACCATTTGTGCACGTACGGATATCGTAACGGTCTTCCAAAATCTTTCTAAACATTATCAATGTTGCTGGATCATCGTCTGCAACGATAATGGATTCTTTCTCTTCTGACAAAATCTACCTCATATAAATCTATCTTAAACTACATGCATATACGCAAATTTCACGCCACTTTTTGCAGAATCAATTTTTCTGAGGCCAATGGCAATAGGAAAAAATTAAAACAGAAGGTGTAGTTCAGCCACACAGCAATGAAAAAAATCCCACTCTGGGTCAGAAATTTTCAATAATTTCGCTTAGTTTCAATAGTATCGCTGCCGGTGAATCTGCTTCGCCAATATCGATACGTATGCCATCTGGATGTTGATTGCGAAACCATGTGCGTTGGCGTTTTGCATATTGAGAGGTGGCAATAACGATTTTTTCGTTTAATTCATCTATCGTCAAATTGCCATTAAGATGCTCAATAATGCTCGAATAGCCCAGTGCCTGCAATGCTGTAGGACTTTCGCTTAAATTATTTTCTAATGCACGTTTTGTTTCTTCAATCCACCCCGCGTTCAGCATGGCTTCTGTCCTCTGGCGAATACGCCCGCGACTCCAGTTCGGTTCAGGCATCAAGATTATTTCCGGGCAGGCATAAGCGGGCCTCTCTTTCAGTGACACGGCATCTGGGATTTTACCTGTGATTCGAAGTATTTCTACTGCCCGGGTCAGATGCCGTGGATTTGCTGTAACTTTATCGGCAAAGTCTTTATCCACTGCGGCCAATTCATCGTAGACTGCCTGATGACCCTTATTTTGATACTCATTCTGAATGTCTGCTGCGATTGACTCGTCACTTGCACGCATATCAAACCCATACAGTAAAGCCCGGGCATACAGACCACTACCTCCACACAAGATGGCATTTTTGTTTCGTGAAAATATCTCATTTATTAGTCTGTCTGCATCGTCACAAAACAATTTAGCATTATATTTTTCATTGAGCTCAAGAATATCAATCAAGTGGTGAGGAATGTTTTTCATTTCAGCGTCTGTTGGTTTTGCGGTACCAATGGATAAGCCTTTATAAACCATCATAGAATCACAGGAGACAATTTCTGCATTAAACATCTGAGCGAGTTCAACAGCCATTGCAGTTTTCCCACTGGCAGTTGGGCCCAAAATGCTGATCAGTTTATTCGTGAACTTTAACATCGTCTTCTGGCGGGTCTTCTTTTGTTTGATCGCCCCGGATAAATGAGGACAAAATATAAATTCCTACAGCTGTACAGATGGCCATATCAGCGATGTTAAATGCAGGAAATTCCCAGCCTTTTGGTTTATACTGAATACTTAAAAAATCGATGACTCCAGTTGGATCCCGCGACCAGAGATTTGCACGGTCTATAAAATTACCAAAAATTCCGCCCTGCAAAAGACCCAGTGTAACTTTGCGCTCTAGAAAGTTTTCATTTTCAATGAATTTATCTGCGTAAAAAAACATAAATATAAATACGGCAAAGGATATCACTGCCAGCATATCCATTTTCCCCTGCATGATTCCCCAGGCAGCACCTTCATTAAGCACATATACGAAATACATAATATTGGGAATTAATTCGACTTCTGCTGCCCCTGGAGCCTTGAAGTGGGCCAATGTCCAATATTTAGTTAATTGGTCCAGCAGGATAATAAAAATGGCTAATGGACCAGCCATTAGCCATAAACGTTTATTAAATTTCAAGGATGGATTCCTTATTCGTCAAAAAATGGGTTTGAACTGGCAATTCCCATTTGTTTCCGATGCTCATATGATTCTTGTGCTTCCACACTGCGAAGACACCATGGGATGACCTCAAGACGCGCTTCCTGGATACGATTACCCGTATCGATACAGACGCCATAGGTGCCTTCATCCAGGCGAGCAATAGCAAAATTAATTTTCTTCATGCGGCCCTCTTCCTCATTCATAAGACCTAATTCCATATCACGCAAGAAATTATCACTGCCAATATCGGCTAATTCTTCGCCAGCATTGCGCTGCACATGCAAAACCGAATCAGAATGAATGTCATGTTCTTCGGTAATCTTTTCAAGAGAGTCCACCAAGAGATTATAGTATTTCTTTTTTTCTTTGGCTTTTAGCTTCAATTTGGGCAATTTTAGCAGGCCAGTCGTTTTTGGGACTTCGACTTCTTTTTCAGATTCATCGGTTTTTGATCTAGACTTAACGATACGCTTTTTCTTGCCATCTTTGGATATCTTTTTGCTTACACCATCAGCATCAATTGTAACTGTGCCTATCCGGGCTAATGCTTTTTTCCCTCTGGTCTTTTTACCCGCCTTCTTAACTTCTTTCTTTGCAGTCGCTTTCTTGGCGTTCTTAGCTACTGCTTTCTTGGCGGGGGCTTTCTT
>JABSQK010000207.1 GCA_013215875.1 Lentisphaeria bacterium | reverse complement strand
TTTGCCAATATCATGAAAAAGCCCCATGCGTTTTGCCAGGTGTACATCAAAGTTTAATTCTGCAGCTATCAGGGCCATAAAGTTTGCCACCTCTATGGAATGCGATAAGACATTTTGATTATAACTGTAGCGAAATTTTAAGCGTCCGAGTAACTCAATGACCGGTTCTGCGACATTATTAAGATGCAGTTCATGCACGGCATCTTCTCCCGCTAGAATTATTTCATTGGCAATATCTTCACGTGCTTTGGCGACCACTTCTTCCACACGAGTCGGATGTATCCGGCCATCTTCAACCAAGCGAACCAAAGCGATACGAGCGACCTCACGGCGAACTGGCTCGAAACAACTAATGACCACCGCTGATGGCGTATCATCGATGAGCACATTCACTCCAGTTTCGGCTTCAAAAACGCGAATATTACGGCCTTCACGACCAATGATACGTCCTTTCATTTCATCTGATGGCAATGGTATTGTTGCCGTCGTACGGTCATATGCGCAATCACTTGCCATACGTTGCATTGCTCCGACAATTACTTTTTGCGCTTGGCGTTCGCCATCACGTTTGAGCGTATCATTTGAACGACGGATCAGGCTGCCGCGTTCGTGGTCAAGATCCCCCTCAAGTTTTTGCATCAACTCTGCCCGGGCATCGTCCTGGCTAAGTTCGGCGACACGACTAAGCTCAGAAAATTGTCTCTGACGTATCGTTTCCATTTCTTCTTTTTCAGACCTTAGTTCTGTCTCAAGAGCCAGGTTAACTCTATCGCGTTCACTCACTTCAAGTAGCTTGGTCTGGATTTCATCCATTTTATTATCAAGCTTTTCCTCGCGATCATTCATTTTCTTTTCGCGGTCTCCGAGCTCGCGGCGTTCGTCTTTCGTCGAATCATCAAATTCTGTCTTGACTCGAAGAAGTTCATCTTTTGCTTCCACTTCTGCCTTATGGCAGATGTTTTCTGCTTCCAATTGAGCCGCCTTCTTTAATTCCTGAGCAACCTCGCTTGCAGCATTTGCTCTGTCCTGGTGCATTTTTCTCTGCACAAAAAAAACAATTGCAGCACCAACTGCTGCACCGATTAAACCATATAATATGTCCATTTTATATCCTTATCTTAAAGCCCCATTGAATGAGTCTACTGATGATTCCGTGAGCAGCATATCCATAGATATATCATGTGGCTCCCGGGGAATATCATCAACAATCTGACAATGATGGGCAATTCCAATTTTTATCATTTTGCTATTTGCTAGCAAATTATCATAAAACCCTTTTCCACGTCCCAGGCGATCAGCATTTAAGCTGAAGCCCAGTCCAGGTACCAGGCATATCGCAGCTGAAGTATCCAACAGCGGGCATGCCTGTAAGGGTTCTTTCACACCGAAATTACCAAGGGTAAGATCGGTTTTCAGATCTTTAATCTCGGCAATTTCATAGTCATCCTTTGCAGGATTGTAACGGGGAAACGCTAGGCGTTTACCCTTTCTCAAACATTGTTTAAGAAAATCTGTAATATCGATTTCATGCTGAATGTGCATGTATGCGACTATTGTGTTTGCACGATGCAATAAGAGATCGGCCAACTGTGTGACCACAGCTGCACTGTGTGCAGTATGCTCTTGGGCAGTCAATTTTGCCAATCGCGTCTTCAAATCCAGACGCAAATCTGTTTTATTCATCTGTGCTATCATCTTTTAAATTCTTTAGAAAGTTCATTCGTTCTTTTATCTTTTTTTCAAAACCCAAATCTCCTGGGACGTAATACTGGCGTTCCTCTGTGAGATAATCCTGTTTTACATAATGGTAGGGGTAGTCATGCGGGTATTTGTAGCCTTCTCCATGCCCCAGGCGCGTAGCGCTTTTGTAATGTGCATCTCTAAGTGCTAGTGGAATCGCCTGTGTGCGCCCTTCCCGAATGTCTGCCATTGCCCTGTCAATTGCCTTAACTGATGCATTGCTTTTAGGGGCTGTCGCCAGGTAGGCCACAACTTGTGAAAGGATAATCCGGCCTTCAGGCATGCCAATTTTTTCAACAGCCTGCATCGCATCCAATGCCATGGAAAGCGCTCTCGGATCCGCATTGCCAATATCCTCAGATGCAAATATTACCATGCGACGTCCAATAAATCGCAGGTCTTCTCCAGCGGATACCATTTTAGCCAACCAGTAAATGGATGCATCGGGATCGCTTCCCCGCATGCTTTTAATAAATGCACTAATTGTATCATAGTGCCCATCATCACCATAAACGATTGCCTTCTGTTGCATGGATTCTTCGGCGGTATTTAAATCAATCCGGATGATCGAATCTTCAGATGGCTCAGTGCTTAATACGGCAAGTTCAAAGGCTGTTAATATGCGCCGGGCATCGCCTTCGCTTACCTGTGCCCAGAAGCCAATAGCATCATCTGCAATTTCAATCTCTAAGTCTGGAAATCCGTCACTGTGGGTGGCTGCCTTATGCAACAGTGTCTTGATATTGTCCTCAGATAATGCTTCGAGCTTAAATACTTGCGCCCGAGAGATCAGGGGTCCGACAATAAAAAAGAAGGGATTTTCAGTTGTGGCACCAATAAGCCTTAAAGTGCCGTCTTCCACATGCGGTAAAAGTACATCCTGCTGAGCTCGATTGAATCGATGAATTTCGTCTAAAAAGAGGACTGAGCGTCTATTGTGAAGCTGGTATCGTGCAAGGGCTGCTTCGACACATGCACGCACGTCTTTTACGGTAGCCGAAACGGCTGATAAACGAGTAAAGTGAGATTCGGTTTTGCCGGCAATAAGCTCAGCAAGGCTTGTTTTACCTGTTCCCGGGGGACCATATAGAATGATTGCGGTGAAACGGTCTGCTTCTATTGCTCTACGGAGAAGTTTACCAGGGCCAATAATGTGTTCCTGGCCGACATAATCGTCGAATATTTTAGGCCTTAGGCGTGCAGCGAGTGGCTTTTGCCCTGCTACTGCCTTTCCTGTATCATTTTCTTCTGTAAAAAGCATCTTTCCATCCAATTTTTGAATGGCAATGCTATACTCAAGTCATGAACGCTGATATATGTACATATAAGAATGGGGTATTTTAGGCCCCGGGGGTCCTTGGCATATGTTAATCACCTGTATCAACTCAGACTGAGTGGAATGAATCGATTTGGTGTATGTTTGCAGCGTATCAAAAAACCGGGACTGATTTACAATTGGTAAAAACAGCAGATGCAAAAGAAAGTTGCATCTATCCGGCACTATAATTAAAAGGGCTGTAAAAAACCCTATTATCATTAATATAAACTCAGGTATATTCATTGCTATTCCATAAACTCCCTTGAGAGTAGTTTGAATATAGCAGTATTTTGTATTAATTCAATTTTTTTCTTGCAGTGAGGCTATTTAATCAATATACTAGGCTCGCATATTTACATTTTGCATTCATATGCAAGCTCAAGGATGATGAAAAACCCGTTAACAGATTCAGATTTTATAGAAAAAGTCGCACTTGCATCACCTCTCAGCATATATGTGTTTGATATTAAAGAAAGATCCAATATATACAGCACCAAAACATTCCATGATTTACTTGGGCAAAATGCCCAGGATTTGGGCATTATAGATGAACATACTTTCTCCTTACTACTGCATCCTGATGATTTTTCACGCATTGATGAGCTCTTTAGTCGTTGGGATGATGTCGAGGACGGAACGATATTGAAAACCGAATTTCGCATAAAACATGCCTTAGGCCACTTTATTTGGGTTGAAAGTTCCGCCACTGTCTATCAGCGTGATGAGCAGGGTGATGTTCATTATATCGTTGGCTGTATACAGGATATCACTGAGCGGGTGGAGGCAAAAGTACGCGAAAAAATGCTCCAGGAGGAATTGGCCCAGAGTAAACGAATGGAATCCCTTGCTATGATGGCCGGTGGTGTTGCGCATGACTTGAACAACATTCTCAGTCCAGCCATGGGTTATGCAGATCTCTTATTGGGGAAACTGGAAAAAGACGACCCCAAATACAAACAAATTTCTGGAATCTTCAATTCTGTGGAGCAGGCTGCGGCTTTATCTCAAGATCTATTAATGGTCTCAAGATCCATTAAAATTACCACCATGGAGATAAATATTCATGAATTGATCGATTATTATCTCTGCTCATCCAGCTTTAAGTCTCTCGCCGAAGATTTTCCCAATATTTCATGTAAAAGCAAATACCATGAAAAAGATATTATCATTCTCGGCTCTCATCATCACCTGAATCAAGTGATAATGAACCTGGTTTCCAATGCCTTTGAGTCCATTAGTGAACGGGGTGAAATTATCATAGAAACCTCTGTGGTAAATAAAGAGGATAAGGAACAACTCTGTTTAAGTGTCATAGATAATGGGCCCGGTATAAAAGAGCCAACGCTTATATTCGACCCGTTTTACAGCACCAAGAAGCTTGGTAAGAGACATGGAACAGGACTCGGAATGACTGTTGTTTATAATGTCATTAATTCACTTAATGGACATATCGATGTGAGTAGTGAAGCAGGCATTGAAACGCGTTTTGATATTTATTTGGCTATTGATCAGATCGTCGAAAAAGATGTTAGTGAACCTGAGCGAATGAAGCATGTTTTAATCGTCGATGATTTATTGGAACAACGATTAATAGCCCAGCGCATGGTCGAAATGCTGGGATACACAGTTGATATAGTCAAAGATCCGTATGGGGCCATCGACTATGTTCACAAAAATGATCTCGATTTAATCATACTTGATTTGGTTTTAGATGAAGATATTGATGGTCTTGATACATTACGAGAGGTATTAAAGCTCAAGCCCAAGCTACCTTGTATAATAATAATTAGTGGTTATCGAGAAGAAAAGAGGCTGGAAGCAATTAATGCTTTAGAAAATACTCTATTTTTAGCAAAGCCATTCAATCTTGATAATCTTAGAGATGCGCTAAATAAGTTGTTTGAGCAATAGGCTCATAATTCTCCGGACCATTCTTTATGAAACTCATCCAAGAATTGAATCATAAATTCGTGTCTGCGCTCAGCCAATTCCCTCCCTGTTGTTGTATTCATTCTATCCTTAAGCAATAGAAGTTTTTCGTCGAAGTGATTGAGTGTTGGAGCGCTGCTATTTTTATAGGCCTCTTTTGTCATGTTCAGATTGGCTTCAATTTCCGGATTATAGAGTTCCCTATTTTTGTGCCCGCCATAGTTAAATGCTCTGGCAATTCCTATTGCACCAATAGCATCGAGGCGATCCGCATCTTGAATAACATCTAATTCCGGCGATTTAAATTTTTGCTTTTCTTTGCCCCCTTTAAATGAAATATTGGCAATGATCCTTTCCACATGCTCTACGATGTCATTTTCAACACCCAGGGAGCTTAAGAATTGCTTTGCTTTCCGCGGGCCGATTTCTTCATCACCATCATGGAATTTAGAATCAGCGATGTCATGCAGCAATGCCCCAAGTTCTACGACAAACAGGTCCACATCTTCAGTTTCAGCAATGTGCTTTGCTGAATTCCAAACACGAAAAATATGCCACCAGTCATGTCCGCCCTCAGCATCTGCCAAGTTTTCCCGGACAAAATTTTCCGTACATTTTATGAGTTCGTCTTTATCCATATCCCACACGATATACGGAATGTCACATTATTCAGGCTGAATATTTCTTAATGTTAAATTTTTATAAATCCTCAAATAACAGGGCCAGCTCATGTAATTTGAGGCTAAATAATCCTATTTCAGCAGATTTATCTAAAATGGTGTTAGGATCGCGGGTGGAATTGATTGTGTATATTGCGCAGACGGTCTTCGTCTACATGGGTATAGATTTGTGTTGTGGCAATATCGGCATGGCCAAGCATTTCCTGGATGGTACGTAAATCTGCTCCATGGCTAAGCAGGTGACTGGCGAATGAATGTCGCAGCATATGAGGATGCAATTCTTTTTGAATGCCAGCAAGGACTGCAGATTCTTTGACGAGCTGCCAAATACGCGCACGTGTCAAACGCCGCCCATTGTTTGATAAAAGCAATTCCTCAATTGTCAGTTTTGTTAATTGAGGCCGGGCATGCTCCATATAATATTTCATCTGCTGCTGGGCGGGTTTTCCAAATGGCACCAGGCGCGTCTTGTTGCCCTTCCCTGTCACACGAAAAACCGATCGTTCAAAATCAATATCGTTTATCTTTAAGTCAGCCAATTCGCTGACCCGAAGTCCGCTGGCATATAGCAATTCTAAAATTAATTGATTGCGGCGTTTTAAGGGGTCCTTGGCCTGGCGATTGAGATCGAGCAATTGTCGAACTTCTGCCTCGGTCAGGTAATGCGGTAAACTGCGCCCTGCCCGCGGACTATCCATCACTTCAGTAATATTCTTTTGGATTAAACGTTCCTGAAACATCCAGCGAAATAATATTTTTATACTCACCATCTTTCGTGCAAGGGTGGATGATTCCATTTTTTCTTCCATACAATGATCCAGAAAGTCCAGAATATCATCGCGACTTACATCACTCCAGGAGCTGATCTTTTGTTTTTCAAAAAAATCAACGGATTGTTTGAGGTCAGTTTGATAAGCAGAAATGCTCGCCTTCGCCAGGCCTTTTTCGATGGAGCAAAAAGTAATAAACTGTTTAATTTCCAGATACATACTTTCTCTGCTGTAAGGAAATACGACTGTTACGGGAAACGACTGGGTGAAAATTGGCTCTGTTCATTCCTTAGCATATAAATAAAAGGATATAAAGTCAATAAATCCGGGACAAGACTCTTTCGTTAAAATGTCAGTCGTGCAGGTTTTGCCAGCCTGGCTTATTATCATAAACCCAACTGTAGTATTCTTTCATGGTCAAATTAGCGGCTGCATCTTCATCAAGAATAACAGTCACTTTTGGATGCATCTGTAATATGCTGGCTGTAACCATCGAGGTAATGGGGCCTTCAATAAATTTCGCGGTGATCTCTGCCTTTTCGCTACCGGTAATCAACATCAGGCAATAACGTGCTTCCATGATTGTAGCTACACCCATGGTTAATGCATGCATTGGCATTTCACTTGGGTCGTCAAAAAGCGGCCCATTCTGTTCAAAGGTCGATTTCGTGAGCGTTTTAATCCTGGTTCGTGAGCTCAGAGAGGACATGGGTTCGTTAAAACCAACATGACCCGAGCGGCCGATGCCAAGTAACTGAATATCGATGCCGCCGTTGGCATGAATTTTTCGTTCATAATTATGGCATTCTTCTTCAATATTATCTGCCATTCCATCCGGCAAATGCGTATTTCCAGCTTTGATATTGATATGATCGAAGAGCATTTCATTCATATAGTAGCGATATGATTCTTTATGATCCGGGGGCAGACCAATATATTCATCGAGGTTAAAACTGCAGACTTTAGTAAAATCGAGCCCGTCGTCTTTGTGGTGTCTGGCCAGCTCCGCATAAACTGGCTCCATTGTTCTGCCTGTAGCAAGCCCAAGTGTGCTTGCAGGCTTCTCCGAGATCTGTTGCGCGATGATTGCCGCGGCCAATTCTTCTGCGCGCTTTTTGCTTGTTTGGATTACAACTTCCATTTATCTCTTCCATTACGGGTTATTCTGAGAGAGAACCAATAATTTTATTTGAAGGAGATTCAAATGTTGATTTGAAAAATTTGACGCTTTATGATGTTGAGCTTATTTATCGCTCGGTTCAATGGTCAGTGTTATTTTCCAGCTCAATTCGGAATTACCCCGCACATATTTAGATTCATTTGCTTTAAATGCCTCAGCGATTGCCTCAAAGCGGGATGTCGTTGGCTGAAGTCCTATTTGGTTTAATTTTCCATAAGCACCCTCATTGCTCCAAACTGCCATAGCGGGCAGAACTTTCTTATCCCATTGCAATTTCAGGCGCCTGCCATCCGCATGCTCCAATGTCGCTTCAGACAGAGGCTCCACTGTGTAATATTTGTAGTAGCGTTTACTGTTCGGTACGAACTGGGCAGAGAGTAAAAACTCGTTTTTTGCATTTTTTACCTCAAACCAGTTCAAAGTTTTTCCCTGTTTGGCAAGAAAGTTCTTGCTTGAATAAGCTGGTTTTATCTTGGTCATCAAAGGCCAATTAACCTTCGTACCTTTGGATGCGGCAAACAATGGCTGAAATGCGTAGAGAAAATAAAAATCGAATTTGCTGTGGTTCGTCAGGGTATAATGCAGGATGATGGAATTTTCATTGAGAAAAAGCTCACGTTTAAATGTTAATTTCCAATCATCCAATTTTGCCTCCAGGCTAATTCCCTTTTCTTCTTTCAGCCATTTCCACTCCTTATATATTAATGGACCATGAGTTTTGATTACTTTATCTTTAAATGGTGCGAGTGGATATTTGCCATGCATGGATATGAAACACTCGTCTATTCCGTCATATTCTGTTTGGCTGTATTTCTTGATTTTGCTGCGTTTCTTATAGGTAAGAGTAGAGCGGCTGAGGTATTCTTTACCATTTCGGTCTTTGATTGAAATTATTTTAGCCCCAAGCGATGGAATAAGACTAAGGGTCAGGTTCTTATTTTTTATTGTTAGCTTCTGAACAGTGCTTTTATCCGCAAGAATTAGTTTGCTTGTCGATACGTCTTGTGGATAAGCTATTAATAAGCTTGTTAATAAGGCCAAAATAAATTTCATAAGCTCAAAGCTCCGAGACACTAGTTGTCAATTTCTGCCATAGCTCAGGATCACTATTTTCAGCAGCAGGAAGATCCATAACATCGCCATTAAACAAGTACCTGTAAAATGCCAATGCAGCTAATTGAGAGCCAGCAAGTGTTGGATGGCTCAAGTCTGGCTGATGTAAAATCTCGGCGGGATATTTATTTAAGAATGCTTCCCATGCGCAACCTGCTGGAATAATTGTCATGCCATACGATTTTCCAACTTCGTCGTATGCCGATGATAAAAGCCCCTGTTTTTCGGGCTGGTCCTGCCTGGCCCATGTCATATAGAGTGCTGCTTTACTCGATGTTTGTGCAATAATTTCTGCGAAACAAGCCACATTTCCCTTAAAACGCCTGGCATTTTTTATGGGTAGAGTACTTTGTTCCTGCAAAACGACATAGTCGAATTCTGCGGATTGAATTAAGTCGGCTGCATGTCCGGCATTCCAGTGAAGCCGCAACGATGCGCCTCCCTTGACGATACTTTTATGTGTCAGGTCGATGTTCAGACCTATTTTAAGCTGATTGGCGATTAAATCCGGAAGATTGTTGTTTTGAGTATAGCTATTTCCAATAAACAGCATGCGACAGTGATTAACGGAGGGCATTAGGGCTACAATTCCTTAAAAATATCGAGACAGTTTTCTTGTTTAAAATAGTTGAGGGAAAAAATAGGCGCTCCCCTCAGGAGGGGGCGGGGGAGCACCACAAGGAGGCTGTGTGGTTCCTGTAGGAGTAAAGGAGGCATAGGAGGCGTTTACAGAAACCACATAAACAACATAGTATTATTCAAGATGAATACAAGTGGTTATTATTTATTTTTCACAATAAGGAGAGTTTTAAGATGTAAGTCTCTCACTATGAATAATTTGTGACTAAATCAGGGCGCCATATTTTATAAAAATTCCAAATTTAGCCGCATATGGAGCCTAGAAAATATCAATTTAAGCAAATCAAAAATTGTAAGTCGCGCACTAAAAATATGAGCTCTATTCATGCTCATAATAAATTCAATCCACTCACAATTAACGACTTACATAACTGCCAAGCAGGTCCTCAAAGGCTTTTTAATTCTAAGATTTAAATTAGAATTGGTTTTTCCACATTATTACTTGTTATCACGAGTATTTTCGTAAAAAATGCCAATTTGTTCATTTTTCTGCAATTATAGGCCATTTTTTTACGCCGACTTTTTCCATAAAAAAAGATTTTTGTTAAAAATCAATTGATTATCGATCTGTAATTCGCAGATAATTTAAGCATATGCTTGTATTTTCATGCCCTATCACTAATGATTATAGATATCACAATTTTTAACAACCCCAAGGAAATATGGAAAAGATTTTATTAACAGGTTCTGCCGGATTTATTGGTTATCATTTAGCAGAGCGGTTATTAACAGAGGGCTGTTTAGTCATAGGTGTTGATAACTTTAATGATTACTACGACCAAGCGCTTAAATTTAATCGTTCTGCGCAACTGGAAACAAACAAAAACTTCACACTCTACAAGGAAGATCTGTCGAATACAGAGGCGATTCTTGATATTTTTGCCACGGAAAAACCATCGATTGTGATAAACCTTGCTGCCCAGGCCGGTGTGATGTATTCCAAAGAAAATCCTTATAGCTATATGGAAAGCAATATAAATGGTTTTATGAGTATACTCGAAGGCTGCCGTCACAATGATGTAAAACATCTGGTTTATGCCTCGAGTTCATCCGTCTATGGTGCCAATAGATCCATGCCGTTTTCGGAACATGATGCCACGGCACACCCCTTATCACTTTATGCTGCCAGTAAAAAGGCCAACGAAATGATGGCCCATTCATATTCACATATGTATGGCTTACCCACCACGGGCCTGCGTTTTTTCACTGTTTATGGCCCATGGGGAAGACCCGACATGGCCATGATGATCTTTATTAAGGCAATACTCGCTGATGAAGAGATCAATGTATTCAATAATGGTGAAAGCATACGGGATTTTACTTATGTAGATGACATCGTTGAGGGGGTTTATAGAATTTCGTCAAAAATACCCACAGGCGATGCACAGTGGGACGGTACATCTCCGGACCCGGCAATAAGCAAAGAACCCTACAGGATCTATAACATCGGCAATAATAATCCGGTGAAATTGTCCTATCTTATCGAAGTCATAGAGAAAGCACTGGGAAAGACCGCAAAAAAAGTTTATCAGGAACTTCCAAGAGGCGATGTAGAGGCTACCTTTGCTAATATAGATGATTTAGTGAATGACGCCGGCTTTAAGCCAGATATGCCAATTGAAGACGGTGTGCAAAAACTGGTCGACTGGTACATGAGCTATTATGAATAAGGCTGGAGATAGAATGGCAAAATTATTTGGTACAGATGGTATACGCGGCAAAGCAAACCACTACCCGATTACAGCGGAAGTTGCCCTTAAACTGGGTAAAGCAATAGCAAAAAGCTTTGGTGCAGAGGGGCATGGAACGCGTAAAGCTGTCATTGGGAAAGATACACGGCTAAGCGGATACATGCTCGAAAGCGCCCTTACTAGGGGCTTGGTGAGCATGGGAATGGATGTGTATCTGCTCGGACCTATGCCGACACCGGCGCTGGCGGTGCTGAACCTGCCACCATGAACTTGGCGTAACAGCATGGGCACGGAGTGCACTTGACTATGGTGTTTTTCAATCTCTTGCGCGGAAAGGTCAGGAACTGGAA
>JABSQK010000206.1 GCA_013215875.1 Lentisphaeria bacterium | reverse complement strand
TTATGATGACCGTTAGGAGCGGCCAGAGGGTGTGGATGCGATCATTACAGAGTCAACGCATCCAGTGCTGCGGGATATGCCTGCCGACTGGCCATACTTTCTGGGTTACAATCGGGTAATTCCAAAAGATACTGCGACGACCGTTCTGAAATTAGATGATGACCCATTACTCAGTGTTTGGCAATATGGAGAGGGACGTTCTGCTGCGTTTACCACAGATTGTGCGCCACACTGGGGACCAAAAGCATGGCTGGAATGGAATGGATATAACACATTTTGGAATAACTTAATTGCCTGGGTATCCAATTCGTAGAATTATCTGCTGTGATTGATAAAGGAAGGATTCAAATACGATTGAATCTGTGGTCGTTTTTGTCTGGTAAATATTCCTTCATGGTCTTTATATATCAATAAAAAGGTCTAAATTTAACAAGCTAAATGGAGATAATTATGAGTACAATTGTAAAACGTAAATCAGAAACATTAGAGATTGATTTTGATTGGGGAACATTGAATTGGTACGCCAACGCAGACCTGTTAAATACCCAAGAAATGACTGTTGGTAAGTGCACAATAAAGCCGGGATGTTCAAATCCTAAACATATGCATCCGAATTGTTCGGAGGTACTTGTTGTTCAACAGGGCACAATTGAGCATACATTGAATGATGAGGAATCTGTTATCCTGGAAGAGGGAGATACGATAAGTATTGAACCGAATTTTTATCACAATGCCAAAAATGTTGGTGATGTAGATGCCATTTTACAGATTGCATTTTCCAGCGCCAACCGGTTAACTGTTGGTGAGGATGACTAATGCCTAGACCCGGTAAGGTTATTGATGCACGAGGGGGTGTCAGCGATGGCACGATAGTTGATATTGCATTTATAGGGTGTGGTTCACATTCCTTTCGTAATATCTACCCATGTTTTCATTTCCTTCCAGTCGAGTTAAAAGCTGTTTGCGATCTCAATCAGGAACGTGCCGATGCCTTTGGTGAAAAGTTTGGAGCGGAGTCGTTTACAGATTACAAAAAAATGCTAGCAGAGACAAAGGTCGATGTGGTTTTTATCGTAACTGGCTATGATTCTGCCGGGCGTCCTTTGTATCCTGAAATTGCCAAAGCCTGCTTGGATGCTGGGTGTCATGTTTGGATGGAGAAACCACCTGCAGCCACCAGTGCGGAATTGGAAGTCTTAAAGTCTTTTGCCGCTTCGAAAGGAAAAACTGTATTGACTGGCTTCAAAAAGATGTTTTTTCCCTGTAATGAGAAGGCTGCAGAATTAATTCAGAGGGATGATTTTGGGGATGTATCCATTGCTCATTTTGAATACCCTTTATACATCCCTTCTGTCGACGAATTTGAAACGTATGGGTCTGGAACAAAGGTGCAAAAGGTTCTCGCTTTTCTTGACCACATATGCCATCCCGCATCGATAATGGTTTATCTTCTTGGATACCCGACGCAGTTGATTTACCATCGTAATGAGTTTGGTGCTGGCACTGCTCACTTTAAATTTCAAAATGATACAACAGCCGAAATTCATTGTAATACGGGTGCTTGTTTTGATGGTGGCATGGAGGAAACGAAGATTTTTTCTAAACGCGGAACACAGATCTCTATAAAGAATAACAATCGAATTACATACCACCGCAATATTGGCCATGAATACGGCAACGAACAAAATTATTATACGGCGAGTCCGGAAGAAACAAGTGCCACCTGGGAACCAGAGTTTTCGCTTGGTCAATTGTATAATAAGGGCTTGTTCATGCTGGGATACATGAATGAAACGAATGAAATTATACAGGCTGCGATAGAGGATAGAGAAGTGAAAAAAGGAACTCTCGATCAGGCAATAATTCTCACCCGGATTTTTGAAGCATTTGCGCAAGGGCCGGATAAGCTAATTGATATTTAATTTGGACAAATCTTCGTTACGCTGTGTACAGCTGGGAAAGTCCTTGAGTAGGGCGATTATTCTAGTTCTTTAAGTGATGGGAGTCGGTAAATCTCTATTCTGGCACCTTTACTGCCTCCGGCGGTTCAAGGTGGGAGTCCACCTTGAAAATCCCCCATTAGTGGCTATCGCTTCGCGAAAACCACTTGTTTTATTTACATGCAAGATTCCAAAAGCTATTTAGGGGTTGCTGAAAAAGTCAAAAGTGCGTGAGATACAAGGAAGCTAGATGAAACTGTATTTCAATACAGTAAAATTGAAGCTGACGCAGTAGATTATGTAGTTTTGACTTTTAAAACATCATTAACGAGGTGCAAGGTTTTTCTCCTTTTTTATTAAAAAAGCCTACACCGCATAATGGTATTTATGCGGTAAGTTATTGACTATAAATGCTTGATGTATTATTCAGCAGACCCTATTTACGAAGTAAAACCATAAGCTTCACCATTCAACTAGCGGTTTTTGATTCTCATTGGCAGGAAAGGGGTCGGGGTTATGCTCGCGAAGGACCTTTTCATTGGGGGCATATTCACCGTTTCGCATGATGCCGCCATGAGAGATATTTAAGCTGATGGCGATGCCGTCAGCGCTTGCATCTACCCAGTGCGGGGTTAGAAACTGATTCCAAAGCAAATCCCCCGGTTCCATAGCTAACGCAGATCTCGCATCATCGGGTATTGTATCAGGTTTTTGGATACTGCTGCGGTATTCGGCATCTACACATTTTTGAACGGGCTCCCAGCTTCCTGGATTGCTAAAGCCATTAAATTCTTTCCCGCCGTAAAGCTGCCATGCCAAGACATGGGATTGGTCCATGTGGTAATTGCCCGGAGACATACTCCCAGATATAAAAATGATCGGATAGCATCGCTGAAATTGAAAGCCCTGGTCTTTCAAAAATTGCTGCCAGGGAATCAGTACCTGTTGTTTAAATCCATCCAGTATCTGGCCGCTGCCATAAAATCGGTGCAATTCGAAATGAGCGATATGGAAATCTTCTTTTAGGGCCTCTTCGATTGGCAAGGCGTTGAAATCCTCGGCGATTTTCGGATTGGCGTCCGAATATTCGCTGCCGTGAATTCCCATCGAAATACGCACCTTTTCATCACATCGTAAAGCCTCAACAAAATCTTTGGGTGACGGAAAGTCATAGTCCAAGGGAAACTGCGAACGATCCATAAGGAAATTCTGCTGTCCGTTCCAATTTTCGATAAAATAATCAACCCCTCTTGCTTTAGTTGTCGACTCATCAGGCATGCTCATCAGAAACCTCTTGTTGTTGGATTATGTAAGTTCATTAATCGTAATTTATGCTGGAAAAATTTGGAAACAACCCAGAAAATTGGGTTTCTCGACCATGCAATAATCTAACAAGAACCTTTGAAGCATTTGCGCCGGGGCCGGATAAGCTGATTGAAATTCCAGGGATCAAGTTCAGCTGCTTTCCAATGTTGACAAATGTTCGTTACGCTGTGTCCAGCTGGAAAAGTCATGTCCTTGAGCCGGACGATTATTACTCAAGATTCTATTTAGCAGTGCATCTTTCATCTGCAGGTAAATGTCTCTACACTCTGGATCTGCTATTCGATTGAATTGTTCCTGTCGATCATCACGCATATTATATAATGCACAATCGCCTTCTGTTAATGAGTGCAGGTAATGCCAATCATCCATAAATAAACTGGAAAAATAACTTTGAAGTTCCCAGTCGTATGCTTGGGATTTGTCATCATATAGTACATGGCATATTTCAGAGTAGGCGGAATCTCGTTTGTCTAAGTCCGTATCACCCGTTAGGAATGACGCCATTGATTTGCCTTCGCAACGTCTTGCTTGGTCTGATGTGGCTAGATCTAAAATGGTGGGAGCAAGGTCAACATGTTCAGTATAGCTGGATACTCGAATGCCATGTGGGCTATTTTTCTTTTTAACGGGTTTCCATATCATTGGCACATGCACAAGTTTTTCGGCAGGTATGGATCCCTTATTTAGAACGCCATTAGTACCTGTAAAGTCGCCATGGTCAGCAGTAAAAATAATATGTGTATTATCAAAGGATCCTTTTTCTTCTAAGGCGCGAATGACTCGTCCGAGGCCTTCATCAATTAATGAAATATTCGCATAGTAGGCAGCAGTGATTTCGCGAAGAACTTGCTCTGATACGTCTGGATGAGCACCAGCATCTTTTTGTCTTTGAAGGTAGGGATGCAATTTACCATTTTCACTAAGTCCGGGAAATAGCTCTATTTCATCCGGGTCGTACAGCTCATTAAAAGGTGCGTAAGTCGCATAGTGTGGATGTGGTAGAAAAAATCCCAGCCAAAGAAAAAATGGCTCTTCCTGCGAATGGTTCTCAATGAATTTAGTGGCGCCTGCTGCGTTATATAAATCCGGTGAACATTCTGCAGGGATATGATACATCCCATATTCATAGTTGCGCAGGTCTTCATTTTTATGGGTGGGTGATTTTAATGAATTTTCATATTCACCCTCGTGCTTTAAGAAGTCAAGATAAGTGTCAGAGCCTGATGCACAAAATTCCAAGTGTTGATAGCCCCATGGTTCGGGTTGCATATGGTTCGATCCATGACTCACAGTCCGGTAGCCCATATCTGCTAAATCTTCTACAAATGATTTCTCACTTGCTTGCTGGCCTACTAGATTAGCGATAGACCCATTGTTTCGAGGATATTTACCTGTGTAAATACTGACCCGAGAGGGCAAGCAAACTGGGCTTTGAGCATAGTGATTTTCAAATATTACTCCTGCTGCGGCGAGCTTATCCATATTTGGTGTTTTTACATTTGGATTTCCCATGCAGCCCATACAGTCTGAACGCATCTGATCGGCGATGATAAATATAAAATTTTCTTTTGGCAAAATTAAACTCACTTTCTATCTGTTATAGTTATAGGTTTATTTTAAAATTTTCTTAGTTTTTTGCATTAGCTTTTTTGCAAGTTTGGCTGTTGCATTTAGTATGTCTTCGCTGATCCCGGGTTTGGTAGTAAGTGTATTTTTGCATATTATAACTTCATAACTACAGGGATTCGTGAATGCTGCTTTTACAGGAAGATATCCGATAAAATCATTTGCGTAGCCTACCAATAGGGCATTTTCTAAACCCGACTTTTTTCTAAAATAGGCGATAAGTTCCAAATCCATTTCGCCCCCTGTTAAACCCAATATCACAGGGCCTAATCGAAGCGCCTGTAAATGAGCCGATAATTCAATCGTTGCTTTTTTAAGGACCAGGAACTGGGTTTCAGATGCAAGTTCTTTCATCGGTTCCCCAACTTTTTTGCAATTTTTCAAATAACATTGGCTCAGTTTAAGGCCTGCATCTTTTGCGCCTTGGTAGCCATCTGCGAAAAGTCGCGGCATTTGATTCCCTTGGGCACCTGGTAAAAAACAGATAACAGATTCTGGTCCAAGTTCCTTTTCTACCTCAGTGGAAAAAATACCAGGGTACTCAGATGTAATGACTTGTGCAGCGGGATCTGTAAATATAGGGTGGCAGTTATAATGCCCGGCTCCTGCAATGAGTTTCCCTGCGGGATCATGAAAAAAGAGCATGGTGAAATCTTTGGAGATAGGGCCTGTTGGTGTTAAGCCTGCATTATGCGCATAGGATACAGAGCCATTCTTTACAGGGATTCTCCGGTTAATTGCACCGATGTCGACTTTACGGGTTAATTGTCGGACAGTCACAGGAATGGCCTGTTTAGATGCCATGCGTACAGCGCCAGTAACACGGTGAACTAACTCGTCTATGTAACGTTCATCCCGGTAACTTTTTTTACCCCATAACAAGTCGCTGCCAATGTGAGGCCCATAATGAGTATGGGTTGATACAATGGTGATATTTTCTGCAGAGATAGACATGTGTTGTGCGAGATGATCTCGTATTTTATCAGATACTTCTTTTGGAGTAATTAAAAGATCCAATGAAATTAAAATGTGAACCTTTTCCTTGAGTCGAAAAAATAGAACTCTGGCATATAAATCATCTAAGACGTCTTGAATGGGTGCTGCTTCACCCCAACCGTGATTCGCTAATGCATCCAAAGGCGGCGTAATCGTGACCTTGGCGCGACCAAGCCGAACCCAGTCCCAGCGGCTAGCTCCATTTAACTTCCATTTCGCTAAAGATTTTTTTTGCTGTAAACAGAAATCACACTGATCGCAGAGAAACAAGTCTGGCGTTTTATCAAGCTGCGCCATGCAGGCGTCCACTGTATCTGCAGCACTCATCACGTAGGAGATTGCGGTTCCAGTTTGTCCTTCTTTTAAAATACCTTTCTTATTTAATAGTCGTGCATACTTAGATGCCAATTTACTTTTATTTGCGTTGTAAAAATCGCGATGTCCGACTGGCATATAATCAAGACAGGTTTCGTTAACATCTTTGGCAATTGAATACTCAGGCTCGCGGCCCATGTAAGCGCCCCGTTTAAAGAAACAGCTTGTTTTACCATTTACGCAGTAGGGTAGTTCTGCCCAGTGCTCAATGGCATGCAGGGTTGAATTGGCAGCCAATCCGCAGCCAAGCATGAGGATTTTGAAATCCCATTTATAAATGTTTCCAAATGGTCCTTGAAAATCATACGGGCGAATAAGATTTCCACCATCTAAGAAGGGTATTGCATCCTGTCCCCAGGCGGCCATAGAGTGTGATGGTTGGTGCGTCCACTTTACGCCGGGGCTTTTTTTGAATGCTTCAGTTACAGCTCCCACCTTGCTCGGACTGGAGTGATAGCTGTAAGCAGAATCCTCAGAAAAGCTGAATGTAAAAACTGGCATGGCAATTGTGCCTTTTGCCGTGATGACATTTTTCAGGGCTTGAACAATTGTTGCAGGGCTTCCTCGTTCCAGTCCAAGCTTCTTAAAGGACGAATGCACCATAATGCGATCGCCGGCTTTGATTCCCAGCTTTCGTAAGTCCTGTTCCAGGGATTTGCGGGTAACAGTCATCGTCTTAAGCTACTTTGAGTAATATTTTGCATACCATTCCTTTTCTGACATATATGTGTAATCTGGATTGTTCCTAATAACATGATCTTTATCCTGCTTATTCATACAGGTATAAAAGACTGCATTTTTAGCATGGAAATAAGGAACCTTCAGAATCTCCCGATACCAGCTTTTGAAATGTGTATCGGGTAAATAGGTAAAATGACTAGGGAAGGTGGCGTTGTCTTCACTCGTATCGATTAAGCGCCCCATATAATCGGGAATCATTTCGAGTTGGAATTCCTGGTCCGTCTTAATCAGTTGCCACAGTTCACCGTAACTTAGGTATCTATTCTTTCGCGTAAACAAAATGCTATGGTCGATATCAACCAAAATCCATTTTCGTTTTTCCGGCCAATAGATTTCGAAAAGTTGATGGCCATTATCCAACACATTATAGAGTGGTTCTTTTCCTCTCATGCCGCCGACTCGGCGTGTTTCCCAACCGAGAGAATTAATTAATTTAGCACAGAACTTAGAGGTCGCTCCACAGTTCATACAAAGAGCCTGTGTTTTTAGCCTAGTTAATTTCTTTGAATAGCTCAGGTCTTTATGGCGAACTCCCTTGATATGTAAAAGCGATAAAGCAGTTAGTAGACTCAAGATGTTTTTTCGAAAAACGATTACATTGCGTCCTGCAGTACCAGGCTCCAACATAATTCCTCGTTCACTTGGATCTTGCCATTGGCATTTGCCAGAATTCGTAAAGTGGTAAAGGCCTTCATTTTTGAGATAGTAATAGCGGTCTGCATGTTTCACCCACTGGCTCTCATTGATGACAAGTGGCAAACGATTTAGGGATTTGGCAATTTTGCCTTTTGCTAATTGTTTATGATCTTTCAAAGTGGCCATATCAGCTGGGGAAAAATATGTTGTATTGAGTAAGTAGGCCGTTTTCATTTCGATTAAAATCCACCACTTAGATAATAATTTGCATATACACCCAAATGTAAATAATTGAGAGTCTCACCATGATCCTGGATATGTGCTTGGTAACCAGGAACATCAATCCGTAAGCCAGTAATACCACCATCGGGCAGTAAGCGACCTGCCAATGTGTCGGCAAAGATAATAGCTGACAGATCCTGACCCAAATCATAATCCAAATATTTCTTCAAAAACAAGCCTTCCATTTTACCAAAACCACCCTGGTTAATAAGTTCTGGTTCTTCATACCATGTTGAAAATCCAGCCGGGTTACCCGTTACCCAATGTGAATTTTGTGGTTGATCGATATACAATTGAGACGTCAAAAATGCCATCTTATAGGTCTGCTTTGCATTCTCTGCATACACCTCTTTTCCAGTATCTAGATATCGAATCAACCAACACAAGCACACATAGGAGAATGGTGTATAATAATTACAGCCGCCTTCATCAGCACCTGCATTGCATATGCTTAAAACGCTCGGCTCTTTCGTTGTTAAGTAGACTGCATATCGGCTGCAAATTTTCTTCAATTCGGCTGCTTTTTTAGGGTCATGACTTTCAAGCCGGTTTGCAGTTTCCCATAATTGAATGACCCAGGGATTAACGGTGCCTTGTAAATGTCCCTCGGCTTTCAGATCAGGAAAACGAAAACGTGCCGGGAAATTTCCATTCTTCAACTGAACTCGGGATAATGTTCGGCCAAAACGATACGCGAGCTCTAAGCACTCTTGTGCCTTTGTCGCTTCGCCCAATTCCAAAAAGGCATCATGGGTATACATAAAAGCCCGGACTATGAGCCCTGTATCAGAGGGACGACATGTTGACGATTTAATTAGTCTATTTTTTTCCTTA
>JABSQK010000205.1 GCA_013215875.1 Lentisphaeria bacterium | reverse complement strand
CGCTACCGCGGCTCTGGGTGCAGTACTTCCTCTTGCTGCTGCACAAAATTTTGGTTTAAGCCGTGAGGATGCAGTAGTCGCTCCCATGGTTGTCGCAGGTATTGGTATAATCCTTTCACTTGTTGGTATCTTTCTTGTGCGTTGTGGCAAAGACAGTTCTATGAAAGCCTTGCTTCACGCTTTAGAGCGCGGAACCCGGGTAAGTTCTGTACTGATTGTTGTGGCCATGGCTGCACTAGCAGGAATCGGTGTATTGCCCTGGTCGATCGTGGCCTGTGTGGCAACCGGTTTGATATGCGGAACCATTATTGGTGTAGTCACCGGTTATTATACGTCAGATGCATATAAACCTACCCAGGGTATCGCCAATCAATCGCGAACAGGTGCTGCGACAGTGATTATTGATGGGATTGCAGTGGGCATGTATTCTGCCGGTATTCCTGCTGTAACAGTTGTCTTAGCAATCCTCTGCTCCTATGGCTTTACCGGTGGATTTACTGATCCAGCCCAAGGTGTTTACGGAATTGCTTTTGCTGCGGTTGGAATGCTGGCCACTCTTGGTATCACCTTAGCGACAGATGCCTACGGACCTATTGCTGATAATGCCGGTGGCAATGCAGAAATGTCGCATCTCGACCCCATCGTTCGTGAACGGACAGATGCGCTTGATATGCTGGGTAATACGACGGCTGCAATTGGTAAAGGTTTTGCCATTGGTTCTGCGGCGTTAACAGCACTTGCACTTCTGGTAGCCTATAAATGCGGTGTCGATGTGTGGATCGATAAAATTTATCCAGGTGAAGAAGCGGTTCGTATAAAAGAGTTGGCTCACGATTTAAGTATTCTAAATCCGATGCTGCTTAGCGGTTTGTTTATTGGTGGTATGACAACATTTGTATTTTGTGCAATGACCATGAAAGCAGTTGGTCGTGCCGCTGGAGCGATGGTTGAAGAAGTGCGTCGGCAGTTTAGAGAGATTCCTGGAATTATGGATGAAACCGCCACACCTGATTACCAGCGCTGCGTGGCTATTTCAACAGAAGCGGCACAGAAAGAAATGGTATTTCCATCCATCCTGGCTGTTTCCGTTCCAGTTGTCGTTGGATTGATCCTGGGAGTACCCGGTGTATTGGGTCTGCTCTGTGGTGCACTGATATGCGGTTTCTCACTTGCCTGTATGCTGAATAATGCCGGTGGTGCCTGGGACAATGCGAAAAAGTACATTGAAAAAGGCGAGCTGGGCGGAAAAGGCTCAGAGGAACATAAGGCTACGGTGGTGGGCGATACAGTAGGTGACCCATTCAAAGATACCTCCGGACCATCGCTGAACATCCTCATAAAACTAATGAGCATGGTAAGCTTGATCTTCACCCCGCTTATTGTGAAATTTTCTCCGGTCATACAAAGTTTCTTATTTGGCTTATGAGCCTGAAGAGTCAGACGGATATTTTAAGTACCCGTTTGATCGTTCTTAAAAAGGTTCAGTATTCCAACACAAGTTTAATCATCTCCGGTTTAACGTATGAGCATGGCCATCAGCAGTTTATTCTCAAAGGTGTATTAAAACAAAACCGCAAAAACTTTCCTGTGGTGGATTTATTCCGTGAACTCACGCTGCAATACCGTATAAGTAATCGATCGGATTTGCACAGTGTATCTGAGTTTGATCTCGTAAAAGAAAATGATGCGATTGCTAAAAACTATAAACAATTTAAAGCTGCTGAATTGCTGAGTAAATTTGTTCTGCTCAATACTGTGGCGGAACCGGTGCCGCAAATTTATGAGGCGCTGACCATCATCCTTGACCGATTGAAAGATAAGCAGCTCTCCATTACCCAGTCACGTATTGCTTTTATCTTATCGATATTAGATGTGCACGGGCTGCTTCCGGATCTCAGCGGGGACGAACAAAAGGAAGATGCCATGTTGCAGTTTTTGGCGTATGCAACAGACCCGCAATTTGAGTCGCCTGAGTATGATACGGATCAGCTCAATGCGATTTGGGATTGGCTCATGCTATATTGTGCGAATAATCATATCGCCATACCGCCAGGATTCGAACAGGTCTCTTAGACTTATTTTACCATGTAGAATATGTAGGCTTTCTGAGTAAGCGGTGATTGTTTTACAGTCTTGCTTTAATTCTGCGTGTTTTTTTCGTTACGTATTTTTGCCCATTCATCCGGCAGGAGCTCATGTATTCTGTTTGCCGGATGACTCATGATTCGTCGTAAGACATCTTCTAGAT